>SFOF01000099.1 GCA_004552515.1 Clostridiales bacterium | reverse complement strand
CATCGACGAGATGTTCCCTGCGCTGCGCGAGGCCGCGCCCGATCGCGCCGCGGCGCTGGCGGAGGTGATACGGCGCTTTGCCCGCCGCATGGCGGGCTTTACGGAGGAGGAGGCGCGCTCGTTTTTCCGTCTGCCGGTCAGGGAAATTCGCGCGGCGCTGGCGGCGATGACGGCCTCGGGCGAGCTGATTTGCGAGGAGGGCCGCTTTATGACGGCGGACGACGCGGCGCTGATGCGGGCGCTTGCGCCGGATACGCCGCGCTTCGTGTGCGCCGTCCATCGCAACGATTTTCTCTATCGCGCCTGCGAGACTGAGCTGAAGGCGATGATCACGCCCTGCATCGAGCCGCTTGAATACGACCATGAGCCGCTGCAATATCTGCTGATCGACGGCGTGTTCAGCGGCGCGGCGGTGGGCCATTTCCGCAACGGGCCGTATGATCTGAACGACGTCGTTGGCCCTGAGGCGCTCGAAGCGCGGCGCGATGAGATCCTTGCAGCCGTGCGCGCGGTCAATTTCGGCGCGTCGCCGCTGCGGTTCCGCGGAATGCCGCTATAGGACGCGCGTTTTACAAGCCTGTCGCCGGAGGGAGTGCTTTGGATGAAGGAGAGATCATACTCGAGCCTGACGCGATATATCCCGCTCTTTGACGAAAATCAGCCGGCGCGCTGGCGGGGCCGGTCGAACGGCTTCTTTACGGCTTATCCGGCGGCGGTCGATCGCTTTGTCGATGCGGTGTGCGCGTTTGTCGCCGAAAACGCGGACATGGCGCTGAATCGCTATCACGCCCTACTGGAAAAGCGCGGCATCAAATGGGAGCAGTACGCCATGCCCCGCGCCGACGTTTCCCGGATGGACGCGCAGGGCGTTATGGCGCTCGTTGTGGAGGCCGTGCGCGCGGAGCGCTTCTGCTCGGGCGCGCTGGGCGGATTTGCTGAAAGCGGCTGTCTCCGGCGCTGGCTGGAGCGTCTCGCCGAGCTTGACGGCGGGCCGTCATCTCAAGAAGATGATTTCGACTTTTAGAACGCTGTGCGCTGACCCGCGGCGCGCCGTTCCGCAAAAAAGGCATGATGCCGGCCTGTGAAATTTCCGGTGCAATGCGGCAAGGCCTTCACGCCTGTTCCTGAAGCGGCCATGGAAGCGCGGTGCTCGATCGGCCTGTCCCTTGAAGGCTTCGGAAAAGCGCGATCACGGCATGAAAAAAAGAGCGTTTTTTCCACAAACGCTCCTTTTACCTTATCGGTGAATCCAGTATCGCTGGACGGGCACGCCGTTTACCTCGATTTCATTTTCCAGCACGCCGCCGTTTTTGACGATCGTGCGCGCCGAGGCGGCATTGTCTTTGTCGCAGCACATCAGCACGTCGCGTATGCCCAGCCGGTCACATTCCTCGAGCGCCAGCGCGATCATGCGCGTGCCCAGGCCTTTGCCGCGCTCGCTGGGACGGATACCGTCGCCGATGTGGCCGCCGTCCTTTAAGAGCCCCTCGTTCAGCGTGTGCCGGATGTTGACCGCGCCCACGAAAATATTCCTGTCCGTGTCCAGACAGAAGAACGTCGAATCGGGCACATGGCGGCCGTCGCTTTCGGTGATCTCCAGCGAATCGCGATAGGCCTCGAAGTCGTGATAGTCGCGCTTGCGGATCGCCCAGGGAATGATCCTTTCGCCTGTCGCCGTCCATTCGTCCATCATGTCGTTGAGCTGCGGAATGTATTTTTTCTCCAGCCTGACCAGCTTCAGCATGGCGCATCTCTCCTCGAAATTATTGAGCCGATTATAGCACGCTCAGAGGAAAAACGCAAGAGTCCGGCGGCGCCGGCCGGCTTAATCGGCCATTTTGCGCAGATATTCGTACAGCGCGGCGGCCTGCTTTTTGACGCTCTGTCCCGACGTGTTGACGAGCAGATCGTAATTTTCCCGCGCGCCCCACTTCTGGCCGCTGAAGAATGCGTAGTAGCGCGCGCGATTGCGATCGATTTCCGTAATTTTGCGCTTCATATCCTGCTCGCTCAGGGTTTCCTCGGGCGTTCTGCGCTCCATGCACCGCATCAGCTTGCTCTGCGCGTCGGCGTAGACGAATATGCGGAAGGGATGGCTGTCGCGCAGCACATAGTCGGCGCAGCGCCCCACGATGATGCAGTCCGATTTTTCGGCCAGCTCGCAGAGCAGCCTGTGCTGCTCGGAATAGATCGAGATGCTCTGCTGGAGCAGGGGATCGGGCAGCGCGCAGAAACGGCCGCCGAAGTGAATGGGGAACGACGTGAGCGGCCGGTTTTCCGTGATCTGGCGCACATAGGCCTCCGAGAGCGCCGTGCGCTTGGCGATTTCCGCAATGATTTCTTGGTCGTAATAGGCGATCCCCAGATGTTCAGAGAGACGGCGACCCAACTCACGTCCGCCGCTGCCAAATTCGCGCCCGATTGTGATGATTTTCCTCATTGTCACTTCTCTCCCTTTCAAGCGATATTTTTTATAATATGTCCGTCCGGCGATTCCCTCTACAGGTTAATAATAACATGATGTGCCGCGCAAGTCAATATGCACTTAACAAAAAGACATCGGGAAGGCGAGCGCTGAACAGGGCGCCGTCAGAGCGCGCGCCGGACGAGGGCGTCGATGGAATCGGCGATCGTATCCAGAAGGAAGGGATCCAGCCTGTCGAGCATTTCGCCGCGCAGCGTCTGCGGAATCGGATAGAAGGCCTCGGCGATGCTGCCCGCGATGGCGGCGATGGTGTCGCTGTCTCCGCCGATTGAAATGGCGTTTGAAATGACGCCGGTGAAGCTGCCGCCTTCCAGAAAGGCCTCGATGGCCTGCGGCACGGAGCCGGCGCAGGAAACGTCGAAGGTATAGCGCTCGCGGATGTCGTCGAGCGTGAAATTCAGGTCATAGAACCGGCTGGCATAGGCGCGGACGTCCTCCTTTGACGCGCCGACGCGGAGCCTGTAGATGCATCCGGCCACGGCGACGGCGCCCTTGATTCCCTCCGGGTGATCGTGCGTGACCCTCGCCGATATTTCGCCGAGCTTTTCCGCTTCCTCCGGCGATTCGGCCGCCCAGCCCGCATAGGAGGCGCGCATGGCGGAGCCGTTGCCCCAGCTTCCGTAGGGGCGCGGGTCATGTCAAAGCAGGCGACGGAATTTCAGAGGAAGGAAATGAGCAGAATGTAACGCGGCAAGCAGATCTTCAAGCCGCTCAACACCGGCTGGATCGACGAGCGCGTCGCGTGCGTGCGCGAGTGGGTGGCCAACCTATTCTTCTATCGGAAGGGCGATACCACGATCATGATCGACGCGGGCTATAATTACGACCGCCTGGCCGGAAAGATGAGCTGGCTGGGGATCAGGCCGCAGGAGATTGACAGCATACTCGTCACGCATCAGGACACCGATCATGTGGGCGCGGTCGAGGCCGACAGCCCCGGCCTGTTTAAGAACGCGACGCTCTATGTCGGCGAGATTGAAAATCGCTATCTCACCGGAGAGGCGCGCCGCCGCGTGATCTATCATCTCTACAGGCTGCCGCAGGTGACGATCAACAACAAAAAGGCGCTGCTCCATGACGGACAGACGCTTGAAATCGGCGGCGTGAGGATCGAGTGCTTCCTCGTGCCCGGCCACACCTGGGGACATATGGTCTATCTGATCGACGACAAATATCTCTTCACCGGCGATACGCTCTGGTTCGGCGCGGACAGCGGCTACAGCTTTATCAGCGCGCTGGCCGAGGACAACCGTCTGGCGGTGCGTTCGCTTGATGCGCTGGAGGATAAGCTGCGCGCGCGGGGGATCAGGCCGCTCTTCATCACCGGCCACACCGGCTGGACGGACAATTTCGAGTTCGCCTTCGCCCATAAGGATAAGCTCTGTTCGCCCTTCAGAAAGCGCGTGCCCGATCCCGGCGCGCCCTATGACGCGTACGACGAATCGGACGGCACGAAGGAGCGGGCGCTCTCCGGCTTCCTGAAGGGCGTGGGCCGCTGAAGACTGATTGCGGCGCAAATCGGGCAAAATTAAATAATAATTAGCACGCTAACCATCTTGACGAATCCGAGGGATCGTGATAGAATGATTAGCGTGCTAATTGATTGGAAGACGAGCGGAAGGGAGGACGTCATGAACGACGACAGACCGGACCGGATCCATGCGGTGATGGACATGATCATGCGCATGAATCGCGCGCATCATCGTGTGGTGGAGCGGTCGCTGAGCCAGATGGATATGCACGGCGGGCAGCACAGGCTGCTGATGTCGCTGTCGCACTGCGAGCATATGCCGACGCAGAAGGAGCTGGCGCAGCGGATGGACATTTCTCCGGCGAGCGTGGCGAATATGCTCAAGAAGCTGGAGAAGGGCGGCTACATCGTCCGGCGCGCGCTGGATGCGGACGGACGGTGCAACGAGGTTGAGATTACCGAACGCGGCCATGAGGTCATCGAGCGGACGAAGCGGCTGTTTTCGGACATCGATCAGAGGATGTTCGAAGGCTTCGGCGACGATGAGATCGAGCGGCTGCGGGAGAATATGGTGCGCGTGAATGCCAATCTGCGCGCCATGGAGGAAGAGGACGGCGAGGGCGGCCATGAGGGCGCGTCGCCGGAGAATGAGAGGATGTGTTGAGAGCTTGAAAAGATGGATGAAGTATGTCAGGCCCTACTGGCCCTACTTTGTTTTCGGGCCGCTGTGCATGATCGTCGAGGTGGTGGGCGAGGTCGTTCTGCCCAAGCTGTACGCCATGATCGTCAACAACGGCGTTGAGGGCGGCATGGGGCCGGGCTATATCGGCTGGGCGATGGCGTTCATGATTGTGACCGCGCTTTTGATGATGGCCGGCGGCGTGGGCGGCGCGTATTTCGGCGCGAAGGCCTCGGTCAATTTCTCGGCCGATCTGAGGCGGGATATTTTTGCGAAGGTGCAGTCGTTCTCCTTCGCCAATATCGATCATTTCCAGACCGGTTCGCTGGTCACGCGCATGACCAACGACGTGACGCAGCTGCAAAACTTCGTCAATATGCTGCTGCGCATGGCGCTGCGCGCGCCCGGCATGCTGATCGGCGCGCTGATCATGGCCATATCGCTCAACGCCCGTCTGGCGCTGGTGCTGGCCGTGTCCATTCCGCTGATGCTGCTGGCGCTCACCTTCTTTATTAAGAAGGGCTTCCCGCGGTTCAAGGCCATGCAGACGCGCATCGACGCGCTCAACTCCACCATCGAGGAGAACCTGACCAATGTGCGCGTCGTCAAGTCCTTCGTGCGCGAGGATCATGAGCGCGGCAAGTTCGAGACGGCCAACGGCAATCTGAAAAAGGCCGGCCTGGACGCGATGAACATCATGATCTTCATGCAGCCCGCGATGATGCTGATGATGAACGCCACCATGCTGGCGGTGCTCTATTTCGGCGGCGTGCGCGTGGCCAACGGCACCATGCCCGTGGGCGATCTGACCGCGTTCGTCACTTATATCACGCAGATCCTCATGTCGCTCATCATGACCACCATGCTGTTCATGAATTCCTCCCGCGCCATGGCGTCGGCGCGCCGCATCACTGAGGTGCTCGACGAGAAGCTCGATCTTTCCGACGAGAGCGCCGCGGCGAAGGACAAGACCGTCCAGCAGGGCGACATCGAGTTCAGGCACGTTTCCTTCCGCTATTACAAGAACAGCGAGGGCAAGGTGCTCGACGACGTGAGCTTCCACATAAAGCCCGGCCAGACGGTGGGCATCATCGGCTCGACCGGCTGCGGCAAGACCACGCTGGTGTCGATGATCCCGCGCCTGTACGACGCGGACGAGGGCAGCGTGCTGGTGGACGGCACGGACGTGCGCGACTACAGCCTGTACAACCTGCGCGAGGGCGTGGGCATGGTGCTGCAAAAGAACGTGCTCTTCTCCGGCTCCATCGAGGAGAACCTGCGCTGGGGCGATGAAAACGCCACCGAGGAGCAGATCCGAGAAGCCGCGCAGAGCGCTCAGGCGGACGCGTTTGTGCGCTCCTTTACGAACGGCTACGACACCGAGCTGGGTCAGGGCGGCGTGAACGTCTCCGGCGGCCAGAAGCAGCGGCTGTGCATCGCCCGCGCGCTGCTCAAGCACCCGAAGATCCTCATACTGGACGATTCCACCAGCGCCGTCGATACGGCGACCGAGGCGCGCATCCGCGAGGCCTTCCATAATGAACTGGCCGATTCCACCAAGCTGGTCATCGCCCAGCGCATCACCTCGGTCATGGACGCCGACCAGATCATCGTCATGGACGACGGCCGCATAACCGGCATCGGCACGCACGACGAGCTGATGAAGAACAATAAGGAATATCAGGAAATCTACGATTCTCAGATGAGCCGAAAGGAGGAGGACGCCTGATGGCAAAGCGAAGCCTTGAGGATCTCCAGAAGAGATACAACAGTATGTCCAAGGCTGGCGGCCCCGGCAGAGGCCCCGGCGGCCCCGGTGGCCCCGGCGGTCCCGGCGGTCCCGGCGGCCCCCGCGGCCCGAGAGGCGGCGGACTGCGCGGCATCAAAAAGCCCAAGAACACGGGCGCGATTGTCAAGCGGCTGATGGGCTATGTCATGGCCTACCGCGTACGGCTGATATTGGCGCTTGTCTGCCTGGTGGTCAGCACGGTGGCCAACATGGCCGCCTCCTATATCATGCGCCCGATCATCAACAACGTGGCCGATTCCAGCCTGAGCGCCGCGGTGCGCATCGCCAATCTGGGCGGCGTGCTGCTTCTGCTGGGCGCGACCTATCTGGTCGGCATCGCGGGCACGTATTTCCAGAGCCGGCTGATCATCAAGGTGTCCCAGAACGCGATCGAGAAGCTGCGCAATGATCTGTTCGACAAGCTGCAAACGCTGCCCGTGCGCTTTTACGACACCGAGAACAACGGCGAGGTCATGAGCCGCTTCACCAACGACGTGGACAACATCGGCACCATGCTGGACAACAGCCTGCTGAGCATTGTCTCCGGCACGGTGACGCTGATCGGCACGTTCGCCATGATGCTCTACACCAATATCTGGCTGACGCTCATCACGGTGGCGTTCGTGCCGCTGTTCATGAAGCTGGGCGGCTGGATCGGCGCGGCGAGCCACAAGTACTATTCGGCGCAGCAGGCGGCGCTGGGCGCGGTCAACGGCTACGTCGAGGAAACCGTCAACGGCCAGAAGGTCATCAAGGTGTTCAACCACGAGAGCACCTGCGTCGAGGAGTTCAATATGCTCAACGACGATATGCGCGACAAGCAGATCGGCGCGATGTTCTGGGGCGGCATCATGGGCCCCATCATGGGCAACACCAGCCAGATCAGCTATTCCATCACGGCCGGCGTGGGCGGCATACTGTGCGCGCTGGGCAAGTTCGACATCGGCGGTCTGGCCGTGTTCGTCAACTATGCCCGCCAGTTCTCGCAGCCCATCAACACGCTGTCCATGCAGGTCAGCACGATCTTCTCGGCGCTGGCCGGTGCTGAGCGCGTGTTCAACGTCATGGATCGCGCGCCGGAGGAGCCGGATGTGCCCGACGCCATCACGCCCGCGAAAATCGAGGGCAATGTCCGTCTGGATCACGTCTACTTCGGCTACAATCCCGACAAGGTGATTTTGAAGGACATCTCGCTCTACGCCAAGCCCGGCCAGAAGATCGCCTTCGTCGGCTCAACCGGCGCGGGCAAGACCACGGTGACCAACCTGCTCA
>SFOF01000098.1 GCA_004552515.1 Clostridiales bacterium | reverse complement strand
TAGACCCGCCCGGCTCTAATCTATGGCCGGGCGGGTCGGGCTGTATAGCGATGCTATCTACACGCTCAATCGTCCAGACTCGAGCCGCCCCCAAGCGGCGCGGAGTCGGGTTGCGTGCGCGAAGCGGTGTGGAAGCCGCACTGCGGCTGGCCGGGCGGGTCGTGCTGTATAGCGATCATATCAACATGTACAATCGGAGACCTGCCTGACTCTGACCTATGGTCAGGCAGGTCGTGTTGCATTGCGCGGCAGCAAGTGGAAGCCGCACTGCGGTCAGGACCAGATGCGGTCGTTGGAGAATTCGGTGTTCCACTGGTCGGTGGGCTCCCACAGGCCGGGGATTTTCGGGTTGATGTGCTCGCGCAGAAGCTCCTCGTTCAGGTCGTCGAAGCCGAGGCCGGGCTTCTCGCTCAGATTGATAAAGCCGTTCTCGATCAGCGGGCGGGGCAGGCCGATCGCCATGTCCTCCCACCACGGTACGTCGGCCGAGTGGCACTCCATCGCCATGACGTTGTGCAGCGCCGCCGCGACGTGCGCCGTCGCCATGCAGGCCACCGGACTGCCCGCCATGTGCAGCGCGCAGGCCACGCCGTGCTCGTCGGCATAGGAGCAGATCTTGCGCAGCTCCAGCGCGCCGCCGCAGGTCATGATGTCCGGGTGCAGCATGGACACCGCGTCCGCGTCGATCAGCGCCTTGAAGCCCTCCTTGAGATAGATGTCCTCGCCCGTGCAGACGGGGATGCAGGTGCTCGCCTTCAGGCGCTTCCACTGCTCTGTGTACATCCAGGGGATCATGTCCTCGATCCACGCCAGGTTGTACTTCTCCATCCGCCGCGCAAAGCGAATCGCGTCCTCCACGCACACATGGCCGAAATGATCCACCGCCAGCGGCACCTCGTAGCCGATTTCGTCGCGAATCTCCGCCACATACTGCTCGAGTCGGTCAAGCCCCTTCTCCGTCACGTGAATGCCCGTGAACGGATGCGCCGTCGTCACCAGCTGATAGCTGCGCTGATGGCTCACCATGTCCCGCGTCACCGAGCCGCCCTGCACGTTCAGTATGTGCGGGGCGTACTTCTTCATGTCGTCCAGAAGGCCCAGCGGCGCGGTCAGCGTGCCCGGCTCGTCCATCAGAAGGCCGATGCCCAGATCCATCTTGAGGAACGTAAAGCCGCGCTCCATGCGCTCTTTGAGAGCCCTGCCCATGTCGCGGCCCGTGTGGCGGCCCTCGACGTCCGTATCGCAGTAGACGCGGATCTTATCGCGGAATTTGCCGCCCAGCAGCTGATACAGCGGCACGCCGTACGCCTTGCCCGCCAGATCCCAGAGCGCCATCTCGATCGCCGAGACGCCGCCGCCCTGCCGGGAGGGGCCGCCGAACTGCTTGATCTTGTGGAAGATCTTGTCCACGTTGCAGGGATTTTCTCCGAGGATGCGGCTTTTGAGCATCAGCGCGTAGGTCTTTGAGGAGCCGTCGCGCACCTCGCCGAAGCCGCAGAGGCCCTGATTGGTGTAGAGCTTGAGGATGGTATTGCGCTTGGGCGCGCCGTCAATGTCCACAAAGCGCATATCGGTGATGCGCAAATCGCTGGGGGAAGAGCAGGTGCTGACGTTCTGAGAAATCATTTCGCCGGCGGTCATGGATGGTCACTCCTTCAAACATATTATTCCCGGCCGCGCCGAAGCGTTTCGCGCTTGACAAAGCGGAGCCTGTGATTTATGATAACTGTATTATAGCGGATGGAAGCCTCTCCGCGCGATAACGATATTACGGAATCTGCAAACTATATTACGAAATATTGCGAGGTGACGGCCATGGACGTGAAAAACGCCTATCTTCCCGAGACGGCGCACAGGCATTTCGAGGTGCGCCTGTTCAATCGCTGCGTCGAGCCGTTCGAGCGGCCCTTCCGCGAACACTGGCATTTCCTGTTCGAGGCGGCGCTCATCAAGGGCGGCAGCGGCGTGTATACGACGCAGCGCGCGGTTTATCCCATCCGGCCCGGCGACGTGTTTCTCTTTGCCTGCAATGAGATCCACTGCGTCACGCGCATTGATCCCGGCGCGCCGCTTCAGCTGATGAACATCCATATCGATCCCTCGTACCTCTGGCCGGAGAACGGCGCGCCCCTGACGCCCCGCTTCCTCGCCATGCCGTTTTCTCACAGCGCGGCGTTCGAGAACCGGCTGGCCGCCGATACGCGGGCCGCGCGCGATATTGCCGCGCTCATGCTGGATGTGGAGCGGGAATTTGACCGCCGCGACAGCGAATACGCGCTCATGGTGCGCTCGAAGCTCACGGAACTGTTTGTCACGCTGCTGCGCGAAACCGACTATCTGGACGAAAGCGCCGCGCAGGGCGGCGCCGCCCAGCACGCGGAGACGGTGCGCGCGGCCATCGATTATATCCGCGAGCATCTCATCGAGTCGATCTCGCTTCGGGACATCGCCTCCGCCGTGCAGATGAGTCCCAACTATTTCTGCACGGTGTTTCGAAAGACCGTGGGCGTGACACCGTGGGACTATATCACCTCGGCACGCGTCGATCTGGCCATGCGGCTCATGGAGCAGTCGCCCGATGAGACGCTGCTCACCATCGCCGTGCGTTCGGGCTTCAACAACACGCAGAACTTCAATAAGATGTTCGCCAAGCACACCGGCTGCACCCCCAGCGAGTACCGGCGCAGCGGCTATTCGCTCGGCGAGCTGTAAAGCACACATATATTGGAAAGGATGGACGACGCATGAACAAGGGCGCAATGACTCCCGCGCAGCTGTATGCGCACACCGACAGACCGGAATGGAAGGCCGCCGGGCGGCAGTGGCAGGGCATCCCCGCCATTGAGCGCACGGCGAAGGGCCGGCTCTATGCCTGCTGGTATTCGGGCGGCAAGACCGAGGAGCCGGGCAACATCATCGTCGTTGAAAAGAGCGATGACGACGGAAAGACGTGGAGCGACGGCTTTTACACCGTGGCGCACGACGATCCCGAGGTGCGCTGCTTCGATCCGGCGCTGTGGATCGACCCCAAGGGGCGGCTGTGGCTGTTCTGGACGCAGTCCTGGATGAAATATGACAACCGCGACGGCGTGTGGGCGGCCATCTGCGACGATCCCGACGCGGAAAACGTCGTCTTTGGTGCGCCGCGCCGCCTGATGAACGGCCTGATGCTCAACAAGCCCATCGTCACGAAGAAGGGGGAGTGGCTGTTCCCCGCGGCGCTGTGGAGCCGCTCGTTCGAGAAGGCGCTTGAGGATCACCCCGAGCTGCGCGATGAGGAGCTGGCCAACGTGTACGCGTCGCTTGACGCGGGCGAGACGTTCGAACGCCGCGGCGGCGTGGATATGCCCGAGCGTGCCTTCGACGAGCACTGCCTTGTTGAGCTGAACGACGGCCGCCTGTGGATGACCGTGCGCACGAAATACGGAATCGGCCAGGCCTTTTCGTCCGACGGCGGCAGGACGTGGGAGAACATCGGCCCGTCCGGCCACACCGGTCCCAACGCGCGCTTCTTCGTGCGGCGCTTGAAGAGCGGGCGGCTTATCTTGGTCAATCACCTCAATCCCAGCTATCAGACCAGTCCGCAGACGTGGAACGCGCGCAACAACCTCGTGGCCATGCTCTCGGACGATGACGGCAAAACGTGGAAGGGCGCGCTGGTGCTCGACACGCGGGACGAGATCAGCTATCCCGACGGCGTTCAGGCCGACAACGGCGATATTTACGTCATCTACGATTATGAGCGCTATGGCGCGCGCGAAATCCTCATGGCCGTGTTCACGGAGGAGGATGTCCTCGAAGGCCGCCTGGTCAGCCCGCGCGGCCGTCTGCGCCAGCGGGTGAATCGGGCGACGGGGGAGAAGGCGCAGTAATCGCGCGCTTAAAGCGAATCGGTTTTCATGCCCATGCGGCAATAGCCACAATATTATCACAGACCGCATCTTGGCGAAACCTTTATTCTTTACAATGCGTCTGTATAATAGGACGAACATGGGACAGCCATGAAAATTTCCTGACAGGAGAGGACGCGCGCCGCAAAGGAGACGCGCGTCCAGCCGATAAGCCATGAAAAAACAGCCCCGAAGGGACGGGACGCGGCGCGAACGCACGCCGCTGCGCCCGCTGCCCGACACATTCCTCAACCGATGGCCGATCCTGGCCATGCTGCTGCGCGGCGTGATCATCGATTTCGTGCTGGAATCGCTCTGCCGCCATTCTGTGGTCAAGGCGCTTTCGTTCGTCGTGACCGCGCCGCATATGTTCCTGTATAACGTGCTGATCATCGCCATGACCTACTCCTTCTCGCTGCTGGCGACGCGGCGGCTGTTTGTGGAGATCGTCGTGACGGTGGTGTGGCTCGGGCTGGGCATCGCCGATTTCATACTGCTCTTCTTTAGAACCACGCCGCTCTCGTTCATCGATCTGACGCTCATCCCCTCGGTGAAGAGCATTGCCTATCACTATTTAAGCATTGCGGCGATGGTGTTCATCGTCATAGGCGTTGTGGGGCTGATCGCGCTGATCGTGATCGGCCTATTGCGCACAAACCGCTATGCCATCCGCTTCAGCCATGCGATCTGTATGCCGGTGTGCGCGCTGATGGTGTTCCTCACGACGGTGTTCTTCTCCCGCGCGGGGATACTGCCGCAGCATTACGATAACCTGATCTCCGCCTATGCCGAGAACGGCTTCGCCTATTGCTTTGCGCGCACGCTGCTCGATCAGGGCATTTCTCAGCCCGACGATTACGGCGAGAAGAGCGTGGAGGAGATCGTCGAGGAAATCAGCGCGGGCGGCGGGAAAAAGACCGGCATCCGGCCCAACATCATACTGGTGCAGCTCGAGTCGTTCTTCGATCCGGCGCACCTTAACGGGCTGGAACTGGAGGAGAATCCCGTGCCGATCTTCGCGCATCTGCGCGAGAACTATCCCAGCGGGCGGCTCACTGTGCCTGTGTTCGGCGGCGGCACGGTGAACACGGAGTTTGAAATCCTCACCGGCATGAGCATACGCGATTTCGGCGCGGGCGAATATCCCTATCACACGGTGCTGCTGGACAGGCCGTGCGAGTCGATCTGCTATAATCTCAAGGAAGAGGGCTACTCGGCGCACGCCATCCACAACAACACCGCCGTGTTCTATAACCGCTACAAGGTGTACGCCAATCTGGGCTTCGATACGTTCACCTCGATGGAGTATATGAACGGGCTTGAGCTGAACCCCACCGGCTGGGCGAAGGACAATGTTCTCACCGGCTATATCCTCACGGCGCTTGCGTCGACCGACACGCCCGACGTGGTCATGGCCGTCTCGGTGCAGCCGCACGGCAGCTATCCCGACGACGAGCTGCCCGACCCCACGCCCATCGACACGGGCACCGTGCCGGGCGACGTGCCGGGCAACGCCTTCGCCTATTACGTCAGCCAGATTAAGGAAACCGACGCGTTCGTGGGCGAGCTGGTCGAGGCGCTCTCTCAGCTCAGCGAGCCGACGATCGCCGTGTTCTATGGCGATCATCTGCCCAACTTCGCCATCACGGATGATATGCTGGACACCGGCAGCATCTTCGCAAACGAGTATGTCATATGGAGCAATTTCGATGTGGACGTGCCCGACCGCGATCTCAACGCCTGGCAGCTGTCGGCCTATGTGATGGACATCGCGGGCTTTGACAACGGGATGATCACGCGGCTGCATCAGCACTTCAGCGAGAGCAGCAATTACGAGGACGCGCTGAAAATGCTGGAGTACGATATGCTCTATGGCGATCAGTCGGTCTATAAGGGCGAGCTTCCCTATCGGCCCACCGACATCAGGATGGGGCTGCGGGAGATCCGGATCACCGGCGCGCGCTGCGGCGAGAAGCTATTGAGCGTATACGGCGAGAATTTTACGAAGAGCAGCAGCGTCTGCCTGAACGGCGCGTCCTGCTATACCGAGTTCGTTTCGCCCACGGAGCTGCTGGCTGTGGCCGGCGCGCGGGAGGGCGATCAGATCACCGTGCAGCAGGTCAGCGAGGGCATTTCGGTCAGCCAGACCGAGCCGCTGACTGTGGACGAAACCCACATGGCGAAACAGTAAAAGGAGGCTCCTTCCATGCTTGATACGCAATATGTGCTGGGCACCCCGGCCGATCGCGACGACATCATCGACTTTGCCAACTATGTCTTTTCACAGGCGCACGTCCCGCATGATTTCAAGAAGCTGCTGCCCAAGACCTACGCCGACGGCGTGGAGGGCATCGAGCAGTGGCATTTCCTCGCCAAGCAGAACGGCAAGATCCGCGGCATGGTCGCCTGCAGGCCGCTGACCATGCATGTGCTGGACAAGACGCTTCAATACGGCAGCGTGGGCACTGTGTCGGTGCATCCCTATTCGCGCGGCGAGGGGCACATGAAGGTGCTCATGTCGCTGATGATCGCCGACGCCCGGGCGAAGAACGACGATCTGCTCTTCCTGGGCGGCCAGCGCCAGCGCTACAACTATTTCGGCTTCGAGCAGGCCGGCATGGCGCTCAGCTGCTCGGTCGGCGCCAACAATGTGCGCCATGCGCTCAAAAATGTGGACGCGTCGGGCGTGACGTTCAGCGAGCTGACTGAGGAAAGGCCGGAAGAGGTCGATTACGCCTGCCGCCTGGCGCAGACGCAGCCCCTGCACGGCGAGCGGCCTCGCGGCGAGTTCCTGGCGATCATGCACAGCTGGAATTCCTGCTGTCGCCTGATCCGCGTGGACGGCCGCATGGCGGGCTACATGATGGGCGACGGCCGCGAGCTGACGCTCGAGGAGGAGAGCCTGCTGCCGCTGGTCATAAAGGCGCTGTTTGATCAGAATCCCGGGCGCGAGTCGCTGTCTCTGTTCGTGCCGCCCTTCTGCACGGAGCGCGTGCGCTTCCTGGCGCGGCTGTGCGAGGGCGTGTCGGTGAAGCCGGTCGAGCTGATCAACGTGCTGAACTGGAAGAATGTGCTCGAGGCGTTTTTCCTGCTCAAGGCGGGCTATATGGCGCTGGAGGACGGCGAGGCGTGCATCCGCGTGGACAATCAGACGGTGACCATCCGCGTGAAGGACGGCGTGCCGGCGGTGCGCGAGGGCGGCGACAACCCGATCGATATGGAGCATCTGGAGGCGCAGCGCCTGTTCTTCGGCGTGGAGCAGACCGTGCTGCCCGATCCGCGGTATAAGAACTGGCTGCCGCTGCCGTTCTATATTTCCACCGCAGACACGTTCTAAGGCCGGCAGTGCCGCTTCCACTTATCAGAGCCGGTCGGGTCTACCCGTGTGCCCGAGTGACGGCGCCGCGAATCCGTACCAACGCAACCCCGCCGCGTAAAGCGCACTTTCTCACTCGGCCAGCCCCTGAAGAGAGTCCAGAGAGTCGAAGACTCTTTGGCGCAGTCTGGGGCGGCCGCAGTGCGGCTTCCACATTTAGCCCCAGCGTACTCCCCGCGGAAAGCATTGCAAGGCCAATGTGATTACGCAAAAACGCACAAGCGCAGCGAATTTGCGCCGACACAGCCCCGCCGCAGCGTGAAGAGAGTCCATAGAGTCGAAGACTCTTTGGCGCAGTCTGGGGCGCGTAGCCCCAGCGTACTCCCCGCGGAAAGCATTTCAAGGCTAATGTGCTTGCACAAAAGCGCACAAAGGCCGCGCCGCCGTCCCCGTATCCCGTATCCCCGTTCCCCGCGTCCCGGTAACCCGTCGAGATCGCCATAAAGAAACGCACAAACCCGAAGTGAACCTGCCAAAGGCAGATAACCATACAGACATAGCGAGAACGCACGAATGGCGATCTCGACCCGGCGGAATAGAAACGCAAGA
>SFOF01000097.1 GCA_004552515.1 Clostridiales bacterium | reverse complement strand
CAGCACGGGCAGGAACACATAGTCCTTGGCGTAATCGCCCATCAGTTCCTCGATGTACCACCAGGTGGAAACGCCCAGATAGCCCTGTGCGCCCTTAGCCAGCAGCTGGTTGGTATCCTGACTGAACATCTCCACGTCCATCAGACCCTCGGCGTACCAGTCGTGGAAGTAGGTGACCGCCTTGCGGTAGTTGTCCTCGGCACAGACAAAGCGGCACTTGCCGTCCTTCTGCAGCACCAGATCGTTGCACACATCGTTAGGCCAGTTGGTGAAGCCGAAGCCTGCGTAGAAGATGTTCTGACCCCAGCACCACTCGTCAAAGCCGGTGGACATGGGGATGGTGCTGCCGGGAGCGTTGCCGTAGACCTTGGCAGACATATCGTTGTCCTTGAAGGCCTTCAGGGCGGTGTGCAGCTCGTCCAGCGTGGTGGGCACTTCCAGCCCCAGCTCGTCCAGCCAGCGCTTGTTGATCATGGAGAACTGTGGAATGGTGAAGATGCTGTAATCCGCGTCGTCACCGATACCGGCAGTGCCCATCTGCTCGGCAGCGGGCAGACCGTAGATGCAGCCGTCGCTCATGGTGATAGCTGCACGGATGTTGGGGTGCTCGTCCAGGATCTTGGTCAGGTTGGGCATGATCTCGGCGTTGATATAGGGGGTCAGGTCCAGGAACGTGCCGTCTGCACCGTAGTTGGAGATATCGTAGTTGGAGAAGCCTACACCCATAAAGGCGTCCGGCAGCTGGTCGCCTGCAATACGGATGTTCACCTGCTCGCTGAGGGAGTCGCTCATGGTCTCGTAATTGAGTTTGATGCCCACGTTATCTGCCAGCTTCTTCAGCACCTCGTTGTCGTTGTAGCCGGGGCTCAGGGCGGACTGACCGCCCACGATGTCAAAGCTGGTCTGGTCGGTGTTGGAAGGATCGGGTGCCAGAACCGGCAACGGCACAAACCTTCAGGAAATTGCGGCCAGAGATCATCTTTTTCATGGTTGTTCTCCTTTTCTGTAATGTTATATCAGGTTCTTTTCGTTTTCTGGAATGGGCTGCGGTCGTTTAAAACCTCTTGCGGTGCCCTGCATCCGCTTCGTGCCTTGGGCGGCACTCGCGTCTTGCAGACCGCTGCGCCAAAAATTGCTCTCTGTTTCCGCCGCCTGCGGCGGTCGCAATTTTAGCCCTTGACCGCACCTGCCATGAAGCCTTTTTCAAAATACTTCTGTACAAAGGGGTAAACGATCAGCATGGGGGCAGCTGCCACGATGATGGAAGCAAACTTGATCATTTCGGTCAGTTTATTCAGCTCCGCAAAGCCGCCCGCTACCATGGAGGATTGGCTGGCACTGGTGGAGCTCTTGATCAGGATATTGCGCAGCACCAGCGGCAGCGGAGCCTGATCAGCTCTCAGGTAGATCAGAGCGGTGAACCAGTCGTTCCAGTAGGCCACCATGCTGTACACCACCATAACTGCCATGATGGAACGGCTCAGGGGGATGACCATCTTTACAAAGACGGTCCACTTGGAGGCACCGTCGATCTCGGCGGCCTCCAGCAGCTCCCGGGGAATATTGTTCTCGAAGAAGTTGCGGACGATGATCACGTTGCCCACAGCCACCACGCCGGGCAGGAACAGCGCCCACATACTGCCCAGCAGACCGGTCTGCTTGACGATGAGGTAAGTAGGCACCAGACCGCCGCCGAAATACATGGTGATGACGAAGAACAGGCTGATGTACTTGCGCCCGGGCAGATCCTTCACGCTCAGCGGGTAAGCCACAAGATAGATCATGACCACCGAGTAGATGGTGCCGATGACGGTATACTTGATGCTGTTCATAAAACCGGAGAACAGCGCACTGTCTGCAAACACCGCCTGATAGCCCTTCAGGGTGAACTGGCTGGGCAGCAGGAAGGTCTTGCCGGCGTACACGTCGTAGGGATCCGAGAAGGATGCCACCAGAACGTAGTACAGCGGGTAAGCCACAATGAGCATGACGGCGGCGCAGATGACTACCAGAACGATGTCGCTGACCTTATCGGACAGACCGCCGGGCTTCTTTTGACGGGATGCTGCAATGTTTTTTGCCATAACGGTTCGCCCCCTTTACACAAAGCTGACGTCTGCCGCCTTCTTGGCGATGCGGTTGACGATGATAAGCAGGATGATGTTGACCACCGTGTTGAACAGACCCACAGCGGTGGAATAGCTGTACTTGGCGTTCAGGATGCCCTGATCGTAGACGTAGACGGCGATGATGTCGCTGGCGGCCTTGTTGAGGTCGGTCTGGAGCAGAAACACCTTTTCAAAGCCGACGTTCATGAGGTTGCTGGCGCTCAGGATCAGCTGAAGGATCGCCATGGGCATCAGCTCCGGAATGTCGATGTGCAGGATGCGCTGGAACATCGACGCGCCGTCCACCTTGGCGGCCTCGTACAGCGCCGGATCCACCGAGGAAAGCGTGGCCATATAGATGATCGCGCCCCAGCCGGATTCCTGCCAGATGCCCGTGGAAATGTAGATCGTGCGGAAGAGACTGCTCTGCGACAGATAATCGACGTTGGTGCCCAGCAGCAGATTGACCAGGCCGCCCGAGGGACTGAGAAAGATGCGGATCATGCCGCAGATGATCATCGTGGAGATGAAGTGCGGCGCGTAGAGCACCGTCTGCACCGTGCGCTTGAGGCCCGGGAAGCGCAGCTGGTTGAGCGCCAGCGCCAGGATGATTGGCACCGGGAAGCTCCACAAAAGGCTGTACAGACTCAGAAGGATCGTGTTCTTGATCATGCGCGCGCAGTTGGGCGACGTGAAGAAGCGCTCGAACCAGTAAAGCCCCACCCATTCGCTGCCCGTGATGCCGCGACTGGGCTTGTAGTTGCGGAAGGCAATCTGGATGCCATACATCGGAATGTACTTGTAGATGAACGTGATGACCACCGGCACGATCAGAAGAAGATACAGCTGCCAGTTGTCCGCCAGGCGCCTTTTCAGGCTCCGGCCGCTCGCGCCCCCGCGCGTGAGAGCGGCGTTCCTGCTTTTCAAGGTGTTCCCCTCCCCTATGTTTTTGTTCCCCTCTGGCTATCCTTAAAACGTCTCATTCGTGTTCATGAAACGTTTCATTTCGTTGCAGCTATAAGATACCACACTTTACACCACTCGTCAAGGGGTAAAATCAATTTTTCTGCAATTTTTTCAGGCGATTTTTCGACTTTCTCCGGATAAAGTGCGTATTTTACTGTCATACATCAAGCACAGGTCAAGTATTTCATGAATTGAAAGCATTTGAACGCGATTTATTTCATGAAACGTATTTACATTTTCATTGAGCTGTGCTATAATAGACGCGTGAAAGAGAGAAGAGAATAAAAAAAGAAACGCATAAGGAGGATACGTCCTTGGCAAAGGTTCTGCACAGGAGCGCCGCTACAATGAGCGACGTGGCGCGCGAGGCCGGCGTGGCGCTGGGCACGGTGTCGAAGGTCATCAACGGCCAGCCGGTCGGCGAAAGCTACCGGCTCAGGGTTGAGGCGGCGGTGAAAAAGCTGGATTACAGGATCAACAACAGCGCCCGCTCGCTAAAGACCGACCAGACCCGCACGATCGCCTTCATCGTGCCCAACACCATCACGCCCTATTTCGCGCTGCTGACGCATCATATTAATATGGCGCTGGAAAAGCGCAGCTACAAGATGCTGCTCTGCTTTACCGAATACGACCGCGACCGCGAGCAGGAGTTCATACAGATGGTGCGCAACCGCCGCGCCGACGGCGTGATCGCGCTGACCTACAACCCCCATCTGGAGATTCCCGAGGACATCCCGTTCGTGACGATCGACCGCTTCTTCAGCGTGTCCGTGCCCTGCGTGGCGGCGGATAACTTTGCGGGCGGGCGCATGGCGGCGCATGAGCTGGCAGCGCGGGGGTGCCGGCGCGTGGCGTTCATGCGCATCGGCTCCACGCTGACCAACGAGCCGAGCAAGCGGCGCGACGGCTTCATCAGCGGCTGTCTGGAGGAGAATATGTCCTATGAATGCATGCTGCTGGAGGACGGCGCGTCCGAGGAGGAATTCGGCGTGTTCCTGAAGGAGCACATGATAGGCGGGCGGCTCGAGTTCGACGGCCTGTTCTGCGGCACGGACACCGTGGCCTATCGCGTCATCAGGATGCTGCGCGGCATGAATCTGCGCGTGCCCGAGGACGTGCAGGTGATCGGCTTCGACGGCATCCGGATGTTCGGCGATCAGGATTACGTCTGCTCCACAATCGTGCAGCCCGTCGCCGCGATCGCAGAAACCTGCGTGAACATGGTGCTCTCGCCCGATTTCGGCGCGCTGCCCCCGCTGATCTGCCTGCCGGTGAGCTATGCCGACGGCGGCACAACAAAGCCGGTCATCGAGAGTGAAAAGCGCGCGATCTGACGCGGTTATATTATGGAAGCGATTCAACATTCCCGACTGTGAACGAATAGATAAGGAGTGGATTTTTATCATGTTTGACGTGGTTGCGCTGGGCGAGCTGCTCATTGACTTTACCTGCGACAAGACCGATTCGGCGGGCTATCCCACGCTGAGCGCCCATCCCGGCGGCGCGCCCGACAACTTCCTGGCCGCGATGTCGGCCTACGGCTGCAAGACCGCCATGATCGGCAAGGTGGGCGCGGACGCGTTCGGCCGCCTGCTGATCGGCACGCTGGACAGGCTGGGCATCGACACACGGGGCGTTGTGGTCGATCCGGCCTATTTCACCACGCTGGCGTTCGTCACGCTGGACGAGACGGGCAACCGCGAGTTCAGCTTTGCCCGCAAGCCGGGCGCGGACACGCAGCTGACTGAGGCCGAGGTCAATGCCCTGCCGTTTTTGAGCGAGGCGCGCGCCTTCCATTTCGGCACGCTCAGCCTGACCGGCGAACCGGCGCGCTCGGCCACCCGCGCCGCCGTCGCCCGCGCGAAGGAGGCCGGCTGCCTGATCAGCTTCGACCCGAACCTGCGCCGCCCGCTCTGGGACAGCGAGGAAAGCGCAAGGGAGCAGATCGAATGGGGGCTGCGTCAGTCCGACATCGTGAAGATCAGCGACGAGGAAATCGAGTTCATGTGGGGCCTGAGTCCCGAGGAGGGCGCGCGGAAGCTGCTCCATGAATACGGCGTGAAGCTGGTCTACGCCACGCTCGGCCCGAAGGGCTGCTATGCCGCGACGAAGAACGCCGCGACGACCGTCTCCTCGCCCAAGGGCATCCACGTCGTGGACACCACCGGCGCGGGCGACATATTCGGCGGCAGCGCCATGAGCCGCTTTTTGAAGCTGAACAGGGCGATCGACGATCTGACCGAGAGCGACTTGCAGGCCATCGTGCGCTTCGGCTGCTGCGCGGCGAGCCTGTCCACGCAGACTCACGGCGGCATCACCAGCGTCGTGCCGCTCGAGCAGGTGGAATTCTGCGTGAGCGCGTCGTATTGACGCGGCCCGATTCAGCGCGCCGCAAGCAAGGGCTTCCGGCCTTGAACAGAGGTCGGAAGCCCTTTTATGGAGGCGCTCAATCACTCGCCGCGAAGAAGCCTGGGATGAGCGCCGCCCCTCCCGAACGGCGCGTTTTCCTGCTGAAAAGTCACGATTCTTCCGCGGCATTTCGGCGGCCTTTACCCCCGGCGCCGCAAAGAACGGAATCCAGGGGTTACGCTTTTCGAGCGTCCATTTTCCCTTTCAAAAACCGCCTTGCATCAATTCGCGGGATTCAAGCGCCGCGAAGAAGCCGAGAAACGCCGGCCGCTTTCTCTTCCCCGAAGATCACAGTAAAGGAGCATCCTCCGTCCAATGATTGGACAGGGATGCTCCCTGTTTTTATCGCTTAATACAGCCCTTTTTCGGCCGCCCATTCCGAACGCGTGACGGCATAGACCACGCTGCGCTCGTTTTCGTCGTCGGTGTATTCCTCAACCAGCTGCATACCGTTCGCCCTCGCCACGCCGATCGAGGGCGCGTTGTCGGCCTTCATGCTCGAACGCCCAGTTCCGGCAGGCACGCGCCGCCTCCCGCGCATAGCCGCGCTTCTGCCAGTCGCGGTAGAGATGATAGCCGATTTCCGGCTTGATGCAGCCGTTGATAAACTGCATGGTGATTCCGCAATCGCCGATCATGCCGCCCGTCTCCTTCAGAACGACCGCCCACAGCCCGAAGCCGAAATCGCGGTAGCGCTCGATGTTCTTGCTGATCCAGCCGCGCACGCGCCTTTCATCGAACGTATAGGGATAATGGCGCATGATGTCCGAATCGGCCAGCACGTCGTAAAGCGCGCCGAAATCCGCCGCCGTCAGCTCGCGAAGCAGGAGCCGCGGCGTTTCAAGAACCGCGCCCATCAGCGAATCTCCTGCTCCAGCTCGTCGAACACCGGCGCGGAGAAGAACGCGCCCAGCGTCATGTCCAGCCCGTCGCACAGCTTCTTGATCACGTTGATCGACAGCTCGCGCCGCCTTTCGTCCAGCATACTGTACACCGTCGAGGGCGTGACCCCCGCGCGGTTGGCCAGCTCGTTCGGCCGCATATGCTTTTCCGCCAATATCTCCATGAACCGCGCCACAACCGCCTGCTTGACCGTCATCTACACTCACCTCACGCCCCTTATCATAAAAAATTTTACGCGGAAGCGTATTCGCAATTGCGTAATCACGACAAATATGCTGCAATACGATCAGTGTGAGCGTACACATGTGCGTATTTAAAAGGAGGACGGAATTGCCAGAATGGATTATTGGTCTGATTGTCACGGTCGTTTTGCTTGCGTATCTCTTTGTTCAGCTCAGCGGACTTACGAGCAGCCTGTTTGATCTGGTCAGCTTTTTCGTCGAAAGGAAGCACAAGCATTAATCGGATATTGCTCCAAATATGTCAGCGCCGGAAAGGCCTTCTGAAACGGACGCGAAGGCTGGCCAAAACAGGCGGCGGCATCCCCAGGATACACCACCGCCCGAGGAACATTTACTTCCCCGGGCGGCGTTCCTTTTCACTTTTATACAAGGTTCAGTATCGGATATAGCACGTCGCGAAGCTGCAAATGCACCGCGCCCAGCATATTCGGCCAGCCCAGAACATGCTGCGTATAGACCATCGACAGGCGATGCACGGGGTCGATCAGTATGTCCGCGCCCGCCGCGCCGTCCCAGCCGAACTCGCCCAGCGCGCTCACCACGCCGTGATCGAAGCGCGACCGCGTGCGCACGCCCAGGCCGTAGCCATAGTCAGGCCCGCAGGTGCAGCTGAACTGCTGGATCGCCGAGAAGGAGGACAGCCGCTCCGCGCGCAGGCGCTCTATGCTCGCGTCCTCGAGAATCCGCGCGCCGCTTCCGCCCACGCCGCCGCAGGCCATCGCGTCCGCAAAGGCGGCGTAATCGCTCGCCGTGGCGCACAGCCCCGCGCCGCCGCTGTAATAGGCGGGCGACAGCACGAAGTTGTTTTTTGACGGCTGGAGAACGACGCGCTTCTTCTCCCCGTCCCAGCTGTAGAGCGCGGAGAGCGCGCGCGGCGCGTCCGTCGTGTCGAAATCGGTGTCCTTCATGCCGAGCGGATCGAGGATACGCGTCCTGACGTAATCGCGGAAGGTCATGCCGCTCGCCTTCTCGATCGCGGCGGCCAGCACGTCGTGGCACAGGCTGTACTGGAAGCGCGCGCCCGGCTCGAAATCGAGCGGATCCTCCGCCAGCGCCTCGGCGATCTCCACGGTGGTCGCACAGCCGTCATGGCGCTCGTTCGCGCGGCGGACGGAGGCGCGGTTGAAGTTGTAGTTCAGTCCAGCGCTCATGGTCATGAGGTGGCGGACGGTCATGACGCTTTCCGGCTTCACGCGCGCGCCGTCCTTCAGGAGATAAGCGTCCCTATAGGCGGGCAGCAGCTCGGCGACAGGCTGCTCCAGCTCGAACAGCCCCTCCTCCATGGCGCGCATGGCCGCGGCGGCGGTGACGGGCTTCGTGCAGGAATAGAGCCAGTAGCGATCGGACGGCGCGGCCTTGACCGTGCGCGCCGCGTCCGAATAGCCCATGACCTCGTGGAAGAGCGTCTCGTGATCGCGCATGACGATCAGCTCCAGCGCGGGCACGCCCTTCGCCGCCAGCGATTGCATGGCCTCGTGCAGCGGTTCAAAATTCATTGGTATTCCTCCCCCTGTTTCACTATTATCGAATAAAGTTGGTGCGGTTTCCCTTCTCCATATCGGGCGCGGTCAGGCCGTTTTCGCGCGCGAGGGCGGCGCTCTTCATCATATAGGCCATATTGCGCGCCAGATTGCGCATGGTCTGAAGGCCTTCCTCGTCCCTGAGCACATCCTCGGCGCGGCCGCCGTGTACCATGCCCCAGTAGGTGGAGCCGGCCACCGGCATGCCGCTGATGCCGAAATACTTATTGATCGCGTCGAGCGAGGCCGTCGTGCCCGCGCGCCGCGCCGAAACAACCGCCGCACCCACCTTGCCGCGGAACGCATCCGACGCGGCGTAAAACATCCGATCCAGCACGGAAAGCAGCCGTCCGCTGGGATGGGCGTAGTACACCGGCGAGCCGAACACGAAGCCCTCGCACGCGCGCGCCTTATCGATGAGCGCGTTAACCATATCGTCGTCGTGAACGCAGCGGCCATTCAGCCTCGAGCACGCGCCGCAGCCGGTGCAGTCGCGCACGGGATCGCCGCCCAGACACACGATTTCAGACTCTATCCCCTCGCCCCGCAAAACGCGCGCCATTTCCTTCAGCGCGGTCGCGGTGCAGCCGTTTTC
>SFOF01000096.1 GCA_004552515.1 Clostridiales bacterium | reverse complement strand
AGTGGGTGGGGCTGAAGCACTTTTCGAAGTTCATCAATTCCTACTATTTCACGCGCATACTGCGCAACACGCTGGTGCTGAACCTGATGAATCTGGCGATGGGCTTCTGGGTGCCGATCGTGTTCGCAATTACGGTCAATGAGATTCCGTTTTCTCCCTTTAAGAAGTTCACGCAGACCGTCAGCTATATGCCCAATTTCATTTCGTCCGTGGTCGTGGCCGGCATGGTCATCAGCTTTATCGCCAACGACGGCATCATCACGCGCATGATCAACGGCATGGGCTTTCAGGTTAAGTCGCTCAACGCCAACGCCGGCGCGTTCCCCTGGGTGTACACGCTGACCAACGTCTGGAAGAACTTCGGCTGGAGCAGCATACTGTATCTGTCCTCAATCACGGCGATCGATCCGGCGCTGTATGAATCGGCCGAGATCGACGGCGCGACGCGGCTGCAAAAGATATGGTTTGTGACGCTGCCCTTCATGCTGCCGCTGATCGTCATTCAGCTGATCTTCGCCGTGGGCGGTATGCTCTCGTCCAATACGGACATGGTGCTGCTGCTGTACAATTCGGCGGTCTATTCCACGGCGGACGTCATCGGCACCTATGTCTACCGCGAATCTCTGCTGGGCGCGAAGTACAGCTATGGCACGGCCAGCGGCCTGATCCTGAGCGTCATGAGCTTCATATTGGTGTACGCGGCCAACTGGGTGTCCCGCAGGCTGACTGACTTCTCTCTGTGGTGAGGAAAGGATGATACGGATGCAAAGGAAAAAGCTGAAGCGCCTGACGCTGTTTGACGTGATTGTGCTCATCCTCTCGGCGGGCGCGTGCTTTATCACGATTTATCCCATGTGGTATGTCATCATCATGTCGATCAGCGATCCGGTGGTGGCGGCCGGCTCGGGCGTGACGTTCTGGCCCTCGGGCTTCTATCTGGGCAGCTATCAGATCATCCTGCGGGAAATGGATTTCTGGCTGTCGGTGCGCAATTCGGTGCTTTATGTGATCGCCGGCCTCGTGCTGATGCTCGCCACGACGCTGCTCGTGGCCTATCCGCTCACACGGCCCAACCTGAAGGGGCGCAAGGCGTGCGTGATCTTCCTGCTGATCCCGATGTACTTTTCGGGCGGCATGATTCCCTCATTTATACTGATTACGAAGCTCGGCCTGTACAACACCCCCTGGGCGACCATACTGCCCGGCGCGTACGGCATATGGAACATCATACTCTGCAAGACCTATCTGCAATCAATTCCGCACGAGCTGGCCGAGGCCGCCTATATCGACGGCGCGGGCAATATGCAGGCGCTCACGCGCATCTATCTGCCGCTGGCCAAGCCGGTGCTGGCGGTCATATCGATCTATACGATCGTGGGCATATGGAACTCGTGGTTTGGGGCGAAGCTCTATCAGCCCAACCCCGCGATCCAGCCGGTGCAGCTGTATCTGCAAAAGGTGCTGGTCGAGCAGTCGGTCGATCTGAGCAAGATGATGGAGCAGAACATGACGCAGGAAATGATGGAGGCGATGACCACCAAGGCCATGTCCGCGCGCCAACTCAAGTATTCCATGATCGTCGTGGTGACGCTGCCCATCATCATGGTCTATCCGATGTTCCAGAAGCATTTCGTCAAGGGCGTTATGCTCGGCTCTCTGAAAGGCTGAAGAGGGTATACGAAGCGCCGTCGAGCGCTTGTATAAAATAAGAAAGGTGGAGGTTTGAACCATGGAGAGAACGAAGAGACTCATGACCCTGCTGCTGGCCGTCCTGCTGGCGCTCACGGCGGTCGGCGGTGCGGCGCTGGCCGAGGATAAGCCGGAGATGCGCAAGCTGTCCGTCATCTGCCGGGCCAAGTTCAATTCCGACTGGCCGCTGGACAAGCGCGGCGAGAACCTGTGCTATCAGGCGTTCGAAAAGAAGCTGGCCGACATGGGCATCGAGATCGAATACGAGCTGGTGGACGACGCGTCCATCGCCACGGCGGTCAAGACCCGCATGGCCGCGCAGGTTGACGTGCCCGACATAATCGCCGACGCATGGATTGGCATTACCGAGAGCGAAATCCTCGGCTGGGCTGAAAATGGCCTGCTGGTCAATGTCAAGGAGATCGTCGATCAGTACGACGAGGACGGCAGCATCTTCAAGTTCTATGAAGACCACACCCCCGGCGTGCTGGCGGCCAACACCGCGCCCGACGGCGGCGTATACTGGTTCTCCTATCTGAACGCCGCCACCTATGTGGAGGAGGACGGCTCCCCCATGGACTTTATGGGCAACAGCTACACCACGCTGATCCGCGCCGACTGGCTGGAGAAGGCCGGCATTGAATATAAGAAGCAGATGACCCGCGACGAGCTGCTGGACGCGCTGATCGCCATCCAGAAGGCCGATGCGAACGAGAACAGCGCGGCGGATGAGATTGCAGCCATCGGCATCAATGGTTTCGCCAACGGCATTGCTCGCAGCTTCGGCCTGTCCACCATGCTGCTCTGCGATGTAGACACTGAGACGGGAAAGGTTTATAATAGCCTGTATAAGCCGGAATTTGCGGATTACATCGCCTACATGAACAAGCTATACGAGGCCGGCATTTACGACACCACCGCGCTGGGCGAGGGCATGACCACTCAGTTGATCGCCGACAACAAGGCGGCGCTGGCCTTCCACTATGCGAGCTGGGCGGCCTTTGAGCCCACCATCAGCGCCGATCCCAACGCCGTCTATGCGCCGGTCATGCTGGTCAATGACGACGGCAAGGCCTATTCCACGGTCGATCCGCTGTTTGGCACCTACTGCCACTACATGGTCACCTCCTCCTGCAAGGATCTCGAGGCGGTCGTCGATCTGTTCGACTACATCTACACCGACGAATACGCGCTGCTGGACAAGCAGGGTCTCGAGGGAATTTCCTTCGAATACGATGAGAACGGCATCCCGCATACGCTATATGATCCCAAGGTGTATCCCGTGACGTGGGAGGGAACCTGCCTGTTCAACACCGTCGGCATGATCGCGTTCCCCACGATCAACACCGGCTATCAGGTGTTCAAGCGCGAGATCCGCGACGACTACCACAAGCTCAAGGATGAGTACATCATCTGGTTCCAGGACGAAGGCGGCGCGAACAGCACCCGGGAAACCTACGGCGATCTGTCGCTCAAGCTGGCTCTGCCCACCACTGAAGAAATGGAAAAGATCGGCGAAATCGAGAACGTCCTGACCACCTACATGAAGGAGCTGCTCACCGATCTGGTGCTGGGCAACCGCTCGATCAACGATCTGCCGGCCTACCTGGAGGAGCTGGAGAGCCTGGGCCTGACCGACTATCTGGAGATCATGCAGGCGCGCCGCGATCGCTATGTGGCGGCGGTGGGCGCAAACTGACGATAAACAACCCCTACACACGCTGATTTCAGCCGCGAAAGCCGTGCTTTTCCCTCGGGGAGAGCCACGGCTTTCGTGGGCTTGTTAAAGGGAGGCCGCGATGAGAGAGTATATTAAGAGCCGCACGTTCTGGCTGATCTTTTTGACGGCGTTTATCGCCGTGGCCGGCATCATGCTGGGCATTTTCATGTATGTCTGGCAGGGCGACATCAAAAAGGAGCGGCAGGCGCTGCTGGCGGAGAACATGACCGTCGTCGCGGATATTTACGGCTATGTGGAGGAAATCTGTCAGGAGGAAACGACGCTGGCCAGCCGGCTGCTGGATATGGAATGGGTGCAGAAGATCGCGTCCGGCTCGGATGTGTTCGCGGAGGCGTTCGACCATCACCGCCGCAGCCAGATCGCCGGCGACTTCCTGTTCTACACCGCGCAGAGCGACGTTATGACGAAGCGCTTCGTCGTTTTTCCCTATCAGGACGTCTGCATCGGCAGCGGAATCTGGGCGGACGTGTCCTCGTATTTCGGCGCGCTGGGGATTGCGGCGGAGGCGCGGGAGCCGCTGCTTCAGGCGATCGCCGCGCAGAACAGACCCTTCTCGATTGAAACGGGCGCGCCGAGGGGCGGCGTGCTGGCCTGTATTCCCATCGAGAGGCTGAATGCGCCCCGCGCCTACATATGCAGCGTCATAAACGGGACAAAGCTCGAGAAGAAGCTCCTTCAGATGATGAACGCGGGCGTGATCGGCGTGCGCATTTTTCACGCGGAGGATGGAGACGTGCTCATGGAGGCGGGCGACTGCCGGATGGGCGGGAAAATCCGCACAGACCGGCGGGAATCGAGCTATATCGACTGGGAATATGAGTTTTTCATAGACGAGCAGACGGTCGTCGTGCGCTATTCTGGCGACGCGCTCAGCCCGCTGGGCCGCTTCAGCATGATGGCGGCGCTGTGCCTGGGCGTGGCGTGGGCGCTGGCCATGCTGTTCTACCGGCCCGTGATGAAGCTGATGGCGCACGCGGGGATTCAGAGCGCGAGCATACGCCGCGGCACGGACGACTACAAGGCCATTGAGGCGCATATCGACGCGATTACCGACCGCTATCATCGGGAAAGGCGGGTGGCGCTGCTGCACGAACTGCTCAACGGCTATTTTACGCAAGATGAAGGGATGCTGCGCGCGGCGGGGCTGGAAATCGGCGGGGAGGACTGCTGTCAGGTCATACTGTGCGTCGAGCAGGGGCGTTTGAGCGCCGAACAGCGCGGCGAGAGCCGGATGATGCTGGAGCGCTTCTTTCAGGAACGCAAAATGAGATGCGAAATGACGGCCACGCTGTACGGCGAGCTGGCGATTCTCATGCTCGGCCGCGACGAGACGGATCTGCGGCGCGTTTCGCTTCAGGAGCTTCGCGAGCGGCTCGGGGGCGATTACGCCGTCTATGCGGGCAATCCGATCAGGGGGCTTGTGGGCGTCAGCCTGTCCTATCAGATGGCGCGGGAGCGCTGCCAGCGCATCGCGGGCCTGAGCCGGACGCGCTACTATCTGCCCATCGAGTGGGAGCTTCAGCTGATCGACGCGCTGCTCAAGGGAAAAAGGCAGGTGGCCATGGGTATCTGCACCGAGCTGCGCCGCGAGAACGAACGCCGCCTTGAGAGCGGAAAGCTGCAAAGCCGCGATTACGACCGCCTGATGGGGACGCTGCTGAAGGACTTCAACCGCGCGCTGGGCGAGAACGGCGCGGAGGGGAACGAGGCGCTGGGGGACGTGACGCGCGCCTATCAGCAGGAAAACGCCGAGGCGTTCTGGGAGGGCGTGTCCCATCTGATTTCCAGCGGCCGCGGCGAGGACGGCGGGGCCGCTGAAGCGGAAAATGCCGGCGGAAGCGTGGCAGGCTATATCGATGCGCACTATGCCGATCATGAGATGTCCATGCAGGCCATCTGCGAGGCGTTTTCCATGAGCGCCAACACGGTCAACAAGTGCGTTAAGGCCGCGACGGGCATGACGTTCTACGCCTATCTGACGCAAAGGCGCATGGAGCGGGCCAAGGTGCTGCTGGCGGGCGGCGCGAGCGTCGCGGAGGTGGCCGATCGCGTCGGCTATGACACGGACTATTCGTTCAGGCGGGCGTTCCAGCGCTACACGGGCGTTAAGGCGCAGGAGTTTACCGCCGCGGACGCGCAGAGCGGCGAGGGAGACGCCGAAAAAGTCGAATAAAAAACGGGCGCTGCTCCCAATGAGGAAGCGGCGCCCGTCTGCGCGAAAAACGCGTCCTATCGATACGGATTTGCGAGAAACTGCCGGTAAAAGACGAACCCCACCAGCGCGGTGATCGCCTCCGTGACGGGGAAGGTCAGCCAGAACCACTCAAGCCCGAAGCGCGAAAACAGCCAGCCCAGCGGCACGAACAGACACACCGTGCGGACGATCGTCAACAGCGAGCTTTTGACCCCGAAGCCCAGCGCCTGAAAGAACACCGGAAAGATCAGCGAGGCCGCCATGCCGAGGAAGCTCACGCCGATGAAGCGGAAGCCGTGCGCGCCGATGGCGACGACGCGCTCGTCGGACGTGAATACGCGCAGCATCGGGGCGGGAATCAGCTCGAAGCACAGCGTGCCCACCGCCATCAGGATCAGGCCGAAGCGCAACGCGGCGGCGAGCGTCTGGCGGCAGCGGTCTATGCGGCGGGCGGCGTAGTTATAGCTGATAATGGGCACGATGCAGGTCTGCATGGCCCCCAGCGGAATAAAGAAGAACGTCTGCCACTTGTAGTACAGCCCCAGCGCCGTGACGGCCTGATCGGAAAAGCCGGACAGGATCAGGTTCAGGCCGAATATATAGAACGTATAGGCCGACTGCATCAGCATATTGGGCAGGCCGAGCCGGAAGATCGTCCTGATATGCGCGGCGTATTTGCTGAGCGCGGGCGGGCGGCGCAGTCCCTTTTTCATGACCACAAGCGCCGCCACGATCTGTCCGGCGACCGTCGCCGCAGCCGCGCCGGCAATGCCCATCTCCGGCAGACCGAACAGGCCGAATATCAGCAGCGGATCGAATATGATGTTGGTGATCGCGCCCAGAATCTGCGCGACCATGGGCGTTTTCATGTCGCCGCCGGCTTGCAGAACCTTCGTCCATACGCTCTCGAGGAACAGACCGAAGCTGAACACGCACACGATCCGGCCATAGACGATCACATCGTGAATAACGGCCCCGGCGCCTGTCCCGTGCCCAGCCGCGCCGGCATGACGGTGTTGATGCCCACGCCCGCGCCCACGGCCAGCGCGATCATGAGCAGCTGGAGCGGATAGATGATCGACAGCGCGGTCAGGCCGCTTTCTGCATATCGCCCGACGAACAGACTGTCCACAATGTTGTAAAGCGCCTGAATCACCTGTGCCAGCATGACCGGCGGCGCCATTTTGAGCAGCACGCGTCCGATGCGCTCGCTGCCGAAGAGCTGAGATAAATCCATATCCGATTCGTCCTTTCATGATGTTTGCGTGCCGCCCGCCGCCGCCCCTTCGCTTTCGGCGAGCGCCTGCTCCAGCGCGCGATTGTAGATTTCCATCTGATCCGTCAGTGCCGCGAGCGTTTCCTCGCCCGCAAGCGCCGCGGCGCGCGTTTCGAACAGCTCCAGCGCGTCGATCAATGGCTGCACCTTTGCGGGCCCGTTTCCGTCAGCACGAAGGCCTTTTCCCGCCCCTGGCTCAGAGAATCGTCGATCGCGAGCAGGCCGCGTTTTCTCAGCGAGGTGATGACGTTGTTCATGGTCTGGGGGGCAGGCGATAGCTTTCGCAGAGCGATTTCTGCGTGCAATAGCCCTTCTCCCTGAGCGCGTAGAGCACGAGCATTTCATTGTAGCTGATGCCGTGCGCGCTCGACCAGAGCGAATACAGGCCGCGGAAGCGTATGACCGATTGATTGATCTCGGTCAGCCGCGCAAACAGGCGCGCGTTCATGACGTTCATCCTTTCAGTACATAATCCCATATGGGATTATACGCGGCGGAGGGGCTTTGCCAAGAAGAAAATGTGTTTATTTTATGCGCCGCCATGCCGGCGCGATTTCTCCGGCTGCATCGATATGCGGAAAAGTGGAAGATCATCGCCATGAATCAAACATTTTTATGAATCTGACGCAAATAAATATTGCAATTCGGGCGGGATGATGGTATAATTTTTTGTGTTGTTGCAGGATGCGCGCGGAAAAATTCGTCGCCGGACGCGCGGGTGAATGAGATGCAAAAGATATGAGGGATGAATGCATGAAGAAGAGACTGAATCTTTCCGAAACCTTCGCCGTGGGCAGCATGCTTTTCGGACTGTTTTTCGGCGCGGGCAATCTGATCTTTCCGGTGTTTATGGGTCAGTGCGCCGGCGCGAACGTCTGGCCGGCGGTGATCGGCTTTCTGATCACGGGCGTGGGCATACCGCTTCTGGGCGTGGCCGCGATGGGCATGAGCCGCAGCGACGGCCTGATGCAGATGAGCAGCCGC
>SFOF01000095.1 GCA_004552515.1 Clostridiales bacterium | reverse complement strand
GTAGGGGAGCGCGGCGGCCCAGTCGTGGGGCAGCGTCACGTCCTGCCAGTGGGCGGCGTTGAAGGCGCGCGCGGCATAGCCCTCGGCCTCCTGATTTTTGCGGGAGATCGTCATGAAGGGCGGTTCCTCGGTCGTTTCGCGATAGAATTTCCAGGCGGTATCCAGAGCGATGGATTTCATGGGCGTATCCTCCGATTCGCTTTTGAGTGTCGGTTGAGCCGCGTCCATTATAGCACGGCGCGCGCCCGTCAGGCAATACTCGGCGGCGCTTTGAGCGGCATAATATTTTGCGCGGAGGACGGCGGGCATAACCGGCGCGGCGATCCCATATCATGTGACAGACCAATCGAGTGTGGGAGGGACGCATCGATGACGGATAACAGCATCTATCGCGATATCGCGACGCGAACCGGCGGCGCGATCTATATCGGTGTGGTGGGGCCGGTGCGAACCGGAAAATCCACCTTTATCAAGCGCTTTATGGAGCGGCTCGTGCTGCCGGACATGAAGGACGAGGGGAAGCGCGAGCGCGCCACCGACAGTCTGCCCGTGAGCGGCGCGGGGCGCACGATCATGACCACGCAGCCCAAATTCGTGCCCGACGAGCCGGCGGTGATCCAGCTGCGCGATCAGGCCGAGCTGCGCGTGAGGCTGGTTGATTGCGTGGGTTATCTGATCGACGGCGTGCTGGGCACCCGCGAGGATGAAAGCGCGCGCATGGTGCGCACGCCCTGGTTTGATCACGACATTCCCTTTGAGGAAGCCGCCGAGCTGGGCACGCGCCGCGTCATCGCCGATCATTCGACGATCGGTCTGGTCGTGACCACGGACGGCACGATCACCGATCTGCCGCGTCCGGCCTACGAGGCTGCCGAGGAACGCGTCGTGCGGGAACTAAAGGCGCTGGGCAAGCCGTTCGTCGTGGCGCTCAACAGCAGGGAGCCGTTAAGCGCCGCCGCCCGCGCGCTTCGGGAGACGCTTCAAAAGAAATACGACGTGCCGGTGCGGCTTTTGAGCGTCCAGGACATGACCGACGAGGACGTTTCCGGCCTGCTCGAGGATGCGCTGCTCGAATTCCCCGCGCGCGAAATCTGGCTGGAAACGCCGCCCTGGCTGGAGGCGCTGGGCGAGGAGCACTGGCTTAACGAGGAGCTGACCGGCGCTCTGCGCGAGGCGGCGGGCAAGATTCGCCGCGTGCGCGATTACGGCGCTGTGGCCGAGACGCTCGCCGGCGGCCATTTCGAGACGCCGCAGGTGCGCGCCGTCCGGCTGAACGAGGGCGCTGTCGAGGAGCGCGCGGAGCCGAAGAACGGGCTGTTCTATACCATACTGAGCGAGCAGTGCGGCGAGAACATCGAGGGCGAGGAACATCTCATGTCGCTCATGCAGGGCCTTGTGCGCGCGAAGAAGGCCTATGACCGCGTGGAGAGCGCGCTGGCCTCGGCGCGGGAGGACGGCTATGGGCTGGTCATGCCCGTCGAGAGCGAAATGACGCTGGATAAGCCGGAGATCGTCCGGCAGGGCAATCGCTTTGGCGTGAAGCTCAAGGCCAGCGCGCCCTCGCTGCACATCATCCGCGTGGACATTCAGACGGAGCTAAGTCCGGTCATGGGCGCGGAGAAGCAGTCCGAGGAACTGGCCGAGCACCTCAAAAGCGAGGTTGAGAACAACCCGGAAAGCCTGTGGACGACCAATATGTTCGGAAAGTCGCTGGGCGAGATGGTGCAGGAGAGCCTGTCGGGCAAGCTCACGGGGATGCCCGCCGAGACGCAGCCGAAAATGCGCGAGGCGCTGGCCAAGATCATCAACGAGGGCAGCGGCGGCATGATTTGCATATTGCTGTGACCCCAAAAAACGCGCGCGGCGCATCCTCCGGCGAGAGGGCGCGCCGCGCGTTTTTGTCATTCCTCGGCCTTCGGCATATACGGCGCGGCGAGTGCGCGCACGACGTATCCCGCGATCATCAGGCCGGCCACGGAGGGCACGAACGCAATGGATGCGGGGGAGGAGCGGCCGTTTTCATCCTCAAAAAGCGGCTTCATCGGCGGCTCGGTGGAATAGAGCACGGTGTGATGCGCGATGCCGCCCCTGCGCAGCTCGCGCCGCACGACGCGCGCCAGCGGGCAGACGTTGGTCTTTGAAATATCGGTGATCACCAGCTTGGAGGGATCGAGCTTGTTGCCGGTGCCCATGCAGCTGATGATCGGCACGTTCAGCGCGTGGCAGCGCTTTATCAGCGCGATTTTGGACGGCACGGAATCGATCGCGTCCACCACATAGTCGAACTGGGAAAGCTCGAGCGAAGCGGCGGTGCTCTCGTCATAGAACATATGCAGCGCCGTGACGCGCGCGTCGGGATTGATGTCGGCCATGCGCGCCTTCATCACGTCCACCTTGGGTCGGCCGATTGTGGAATGCAGCGCGATCAGCTGGCGGTTTAGGTTGCTCTCGGCCACGGTATCGCCGTCGATCAGCGTGAGAGCGCCTATGCCCGCGCGGCAGAGCGCCTCGGCGGCGAATGAGCCGACGCCACCTATGCCGAATATGCAGACGTTTTTCGTTTCGAGAGCATTTACGGCTTCCTCGCCGATCAGGCGCGCCGTGCGGATGAATTGGGGCTTCATGGAAGGAATCTCCTGCCTTTCAAGAGAGGGTATCATTTATCATTTCGCGCTTTCTCCGCGCTTTTCCTGCCGGAAATGGGGCGGGTTGCAAAAAAGCGCCGCATCGTGTATAATAATGGTAAAAAACGCGGCGCGCCGGTCAAAACGCGATTTGTGCCGGTGCGAGAAGGAGTTTTATATCATGGATACGAAAACGCTTTTGTCCTCGCTGGCGACCGAGCAGGTGAACGCGCGCAGCGAACGGCTCGATCAGATGAGCGCGCTGGAGATCGTGACGCTGATGAACGACGTGACCGCCGACGTGACCGCGGGCGTGTCGAGGGCGCTGCCCGCGCTGGCCGAGGCGGTCGATGCGATCGTCGCGCGCATGAAAAAGGGCGGCCGGCTGATCTACATGGGCGCGGGCACAAGCGGCCGGCTGGGCGTGCTGGACGCGTCCGAATGTCCACCGACGTTCGGCGTATCGCCCGAGCTGGTGCAGGGCATCATCGCGGGCGGCGACACGGCGCTGCGCAACGCCGTCGAGGGCGCGGAGGACAGCGGCGAGCTGGCCGTGGCTGATCTCAAGGCGCGTTCGCTGACCGAAAACGACGTCGTCGTGGCCATTTCGGCAAGCGGCTATGCGCCCTATTGCGTCGCGGCGCTGGATTACGCGCGTGAGATCGGCGCGCTGGCCGTGGCGATGAGCTGCAACACCGGCGCGAATACATCGAGCCATGCCGACATCGCGATCGAAGCGCCCACCGGCAGCGAGGTGCTCTCCGGCTCCACGCGCTTAAAGGCCGGCACCGCCACCAAGATCATGCTCAATATGCTCTCGACCGCCTCGATGGTGAAGCTGGGCAAGTGCTACAGAAACCTCATGGTGGACGTGCGCGCCACCAATGTGAAGCTCAGGGATCGCTCCATCCGCATCACCATGAACGCCACCGGCCTTGACCGCGAGGCCGCCGCCGCGCTCTACGCCGAGGCGAACGGCAGCATCAAGACGGCGATCGTCATGAACGTGACCGGCGCAAAGCGCGAACAGGCCGAGGCGGCGCTCGATGCGTGCGGCGGCTATGTGCGCGAGGCGGTTAAGGCGCTCTCGGGAGGAAAAGAATGAAGCTGATCACCCGCTTGCAAAACGATCTGCCTGCCGAACGGCTCCTGCTGGGCGAGCCGATGAGCCGGCACACCAGCTTCCGCATCGGCGGCGCGGCGGACGCGCTCTTCCTGCCCGCGACGGCGGAGGAGCTGACGCGCGCCATCGCCGCGGCGGAGGAGACGGGCGCGCCCTGGCGCGTGCTGGGCAACGGCACGAACGTCCTCGTGCGCGACGGCGGCCTGCGCGGATTGACGATCGTGTTGGGCGAGCCAATGAGCGGCGTGCGCATCGAGGGACGGCGCGTTACGGCGCAGGCGGGCGCGCTGCTGAGCCGCGTCGGCCGGGAAGCGCAGCGCGCGGGTCTTCAGGGCATGGCGGCGCTTTCGGGCATCCCCGGCTCGGTGGGCGGCGCGGCGGCGATGAACGCGGGCGCGTACGGCAGCGAGATGAAGGACGTGCTGACGCGCGTGCTGGCGCTGGAAAACGGACAGCCGGTCTGGCTGGACGCGGACGCGCTGGCGCTTTCCTATCGTGATTCGCTCATTTTGCGGCATGGGCTGATCGTGCTGGCCGCCGAATTTGAGCTGCAAGGCGGCGATCCCGACGCGATTCAGGCCGAGATGGCCGATTACGCCGCGCGCCGGCGGGAGAAACAGCCGCTGAATATGCCCAGCGCAGGCTCGACCTTCAAGCGTCCCGCCGGACATTTTGCGGGCGCGCTGATCGAGGGCGCGGGGCTGAAGGGCTATCGCGTGGGCGGCGCGCAGGTGAGCGAGCTGCACGCGGGCTTTGTGGTCAACGCGGGCGGCGCGACGGCGCGCGACGTGCTGGCGCTGATGGACGACGTGCGGCGCATTGTGTTCGAGCAGACCGGCGTGACGCTCGAGCCGGAGGTGCGCGTCATCGGCGAGGACGGCTGAGGGCGCGTGCCACCTGAGTATGAAGAAAATCGCCGGATGCCATGCCAGCCGCGTCTAAAAGAGCGCAGAGAGTTCGTTGGCAGCGATAGGCGTTTACAGGCTGGGGAACAGTCGCGCGATCTGGCGGGATGTGCAGGTTCGGCGCATTGTCTGCCGGGACTGAAGGGCATGGCGGCGCGTTTTGCGGGCGATGGGCGTTCACAGCCGCGAGTATTATATGAAGGAAAGCCGTACACGCCGCGAAAAACCGGCGGGGGAGGAATACCATGTCCTTTGCGACAGACGCAAAATCGGAGATCATGCGCGCGCCGTGCGAGCAAGAAAGCGCCGTGCGGTGCGAGATGAACGCCGCCTTTCTGCTGGCGGGCAGCATATCGTTTAAGGGCGCGGGACGCTATCTGCTGTCGATGAGCAGCGAGAGCGCCGCGGTGGCGCGCTATTGCTTTACACAGGTGCGCCGCCTGTCCGAGATCAAGCCGGAGATCCAGACGGTGCGCTCCAGCCAGCTGGGCGATCACACGCGCTACAGGCTGGAGCTGAGCGAATCGGACTCGGCGCTTTTGCTGGACAAGCTGGGGATGCTCGATCCCGCGGCATTTCTGGGAATACGCCGCGAGCCGCCGACATTGGACGGTGAAACCGAGCGGGTCGCCTGGCTGCGCGGCGCGTTTCTGGCGACGGGCTGGGTGGCCGCGCCGGAGAAGGCGTACAACGTGGAGTTCGCGCTCTCGGGCGAGGATCACGCCGAGTACACGGCGCGTCTTTTGAACGGCATGGGGATTCGCGCGGGGGTATCGCCGCGCAAGAGCCAGACTGTGGTTTATGTGAAGGATTTCGAGGGCGTGAGCCGGCTGCTGGCGCTGATGGGCGCGTTCAACGCGTACATGGCCTGCGAGAACATCCGCATTGTCAAGCAGCTGCACAACGGCGTGAATCGCCAGCTGAATTGCGACGAATCGAACACCGACAAGACGGTCAGAGCCGCCGAAAATCAGATCCGCGATATCAACTTCCTGCGCGAGCGGGGGATATTGCAGAGCCTGCCGCGCACGCTTCAGCAGATGGCCGAGGCGCGCGTCAACAATCCGGACGCGAACCTGACCGAGCTGGGCGAGCTGCTCGATCCCCCCATCGGCAAATCGGGCGTAAACAACCGCTTGCGCCGCCTGAGCCAGCTCGCCCGCGAAGGCAGGGAATGATTCCCTGCACCCCAGACCGCTTCGCGCGTTGCAACCCGCCGGCAGTGCCGGTTCCACTTGCTGCCACGCAAGGCAAGAAATGTTAGTCGTATACAGCCCGACCTGCCCGAGCAGCCGCAGTGCGGCCTCCACTTATTGGACTCGGGCGGGTCTTTCTGTGTACCCGGGTGTTGCGATGCGTGGGTGCAGCGGGCCGGGGGTAGAGGTTATTGCGATGTTGTGCAAGGCTTCCGTTGTACCCGAGCACCCCTCCCCGCGTGAAACGTACTCACGCCGCGAATCAAATGAAGAGAGTCCAGAGAGTCGAAGACTCTTTGGCGCAGTCTGGGGCGGCCGCAGTGCGGCTTCCACATTCAGCCCCAGCGTACTCCCCGCGGAAAACACTACAAAGCCAATATGTTCGCGCAAAAACGCACCTGCGCCGGGAAAATCAGATAATCCCTGATTCTGTGTTAAAAGTGAGTAACGCTTTTCGCTTTTCCGGCAAATCCATGATAGAATAGAGAAAACGACTACCAAGGCGGGGAGGATGGATACGAATGCTGCTGGCCAGATTTTTCGGCGTGTCGCACATGGTCAGGCCCGACCGCGTGCGCGGGGAGCTGCCAACGAGCCGCGAGGCGTACAGAAACCTCATCGACATCGCGCTGCCCAGCGTGGCGGAGATGGTGCTCACCAGCCTGATCGGCTCGATCGACACCATGATGGTGGGCACGATCGGCACATCGGCCATTGCGTCGGTGGGACTGGTGTCTCAGCCGCGTATGCTGATGCTGTGCCTGTTTATGGCGCTCAATATCGGCGTGACGGCGGTCGTGGCGCGCAGAAAGGGCGAGGGACGGCGCGACGACGCGAACAGGACGCTCAAAAGCGCGCTGATTGTGGAATTTTTCCTGTCCCTGGTTATGATGGCGCTGGTCATTCCGTTGGCCAATCCGCTGATGCGGCTGGCGGGCGCGAAGGACGATACCATCGGCGCGGCGGCGCAGTATTTCAAGATTCTGGCGTGGATGCTGCCCTTCAACGCGCTCACGCTGTGCATCAACGCGGCGCAGCGCGGCGTGGGCAACACGCGCATCACGCTCTATTGCAATATGACCGCCAATCTGGTCAATGTGTTCTTCAACTTCCTGCTGATCGGCGGCCACTGGGGCTTCCCGAAGCTGGGCGTGGCGGGCGCGGCCTATGCCACGGCGATCGGCTTCGGCGTGGGCTTTGTCATGGCGGTCATCGCGCTTGAGCGCGGCGGTCGGCGGGGCAGTTTTCTGCACATCAATCTGCGCAGCGACTGGCGGCCGAGCCTCAAGGCGGTTTTGCCGGTGTTTAAGGTGGGCGGCAACGCCATGTTCGAGCAGATCGCGCTGCGCTTCGGCTTTTTTGTCTATGCGCGCGTCGTCGCTGATCTGGGCACGGACGCGTTCGCGGCGCATCAGATCTGCGCGCAGTTTCTGAGCCTGTCGTTTACGTTCGCGGACGGCGTGGGCGTGGCGGGCACGTCGCTGGTCGGCCAGATGATGGGCAAAAAGCGGCCCGATCTGTCCACCGTGTACGGCAAGTGCAGCCAGCGTCTGGCGCTGGTGATCTCGCTCGTGCTGGCCTCGAGCATCGCGATATTCCGCGAGCCGCTGGTGCGCCTGTTCATTACCTCCTCCGAGGATGCCAATGCGCCCGCCGTATTCGCCATGGCCTGTCAGGTCATGCTGATCGTGGCGCTGTTCCAGCCCTTCCAGATGTCGGCGGTGGTGTTCTCCGGCTGTCTGCGCGGCGCGGGCGACAATCGCTTCGTCGCGCTGGTGATGATGATCTGCGTGGCGGGCATACGGCCCCTGTGCAGCTGCCTGGCCGTGTATGTGTTTGGCTGGGGGCTGATCGGCGCGTGGCTGGCGTCCCTGATCGATCTGAATGTGCGGCTGGCGCTGGTCTGGACGCGCTTTGCGGGAGGAAAATGGCATGACATCAAGGTTTAAGGCGATGATATTCGACATGGACGGCACGCTGCTGGATTCCATGCTCGTCTGGCGCACCGTCTGGCGCGAATATATCGAAAAAAAAGGC
>SFOF01000094.1 GCA_004552515.1 Clostridiales bacterium | reverse complement strand
GGATCATGACCGGCGCGCGTTTCTATCGGAATGTCTTGCGTTCGGTTCACGCCTATCGCGCGTTTCTATCGGAATGTCTTGCGTTCGGTTCACGCCTGCTGTTTGCCGCAGAGCGCCAAACAGGACGGCTTGCGCGGCGTTGCGTTCCTATTCCGCCGTGGGTCGAGATCGCCATTCGTGCGTTCTCGCGGCACTCTTCGGTTATCTGCCTTTGTGGGTTCACTTCGGGTTTGGCTGTTTCTTTATGGCGATCTCGACGGGGTTACGACCGGAGTCGGCTATACGAAAAGGAACGCCGTTTTCGTGCAACGTTCCTTTTGCTATAAATTTATGATTCGCTATGATACCGCAGGGAGAACGCTGGGGCTGCGCGCCCCAGACTGCGCCAAAGAGTCTTCGACTCTCTGGACTCTCTTCACGCTGCGGCGGGGTTGGGTTGGTGCGTATACGCGCCGCCGTCACCCGGGCACAATCGGAGACCCGCCTGACTCTGATAAGCGGAGGCCGCACTGCGGCTGGTCAGGCAGGTCGTGTATCACTGCGCGGCAGCAAGTGGATGCCGGCACTGCCGGCCTTAGTCGCGGGCTTTGAGCGACTCCACCATATCGATCCTGCGGATGCTGCGCCGCATGACCTCGTTCACCAGCAGCGTGAACGCCACCGAGATCGCCAGCGCGTACACATAGCTCATCGGCTTGATCGTCCGCCCGAACATCACCGCGTTCACCTCAACCGTCTTAACGACGAACGAATGGAGCCAGATCCCCAGCGGCAGCCCCGCCAGCGCGCCGATGAAGCTCAGTATGTTCGTCTCGCGGAAAATATACCGCTCCACCTCGCGCTCATAAAAGCCCAGCACGCGCATCGTCGCCAGCTCGCCGCGCCGCTCGCAGATATTCACGTTGGTCAGGTTATACATGACCACCATGCACAGTATACCCGCCGAGAGAATCAGCACCAGCACGATCGAATCGATGCTGCGCACCGAATCGGCGAACGTCTCCTTCAGGCTCAGCGACGAGCGCGTGTAGATCACGTGCTCGCTTTTGAGCGCGCGCGCCACCGCCGCGTCGGCCTGCGCCTCATCCTCAAGGCGGCACAGAAGCGTCATGTAATCCGGCGCATGGCCGAACGCGCTCTCATAGGCCTCGGGCGTCATGTAGGCGAACGCGGTCAGATAGTTCTCCGTCACGCCGTCCACTGTGACCTCGGCCCGCTTGCCGTCCTTGTCCTCGAGCGTCACAGTGTCGCCCGCGCGCACATTCAGCTGCTCGCACAGCTTTTCGGTGAGGATCGCGCCGCCGCCCAGCGACAGGCTCTCGCCGCTCTTCCTCTCGCGCAGCGTCACGAAATCAGGAAACGCCGATGCATCCTTGGGCACGCTCAGGCTGACCGCCTCGCTCCTTCCGTCCTTTTCCACGCGGCCGCTTTCCGATGCGAATGAGAGCGCGGAGAGACCCGGCTCGTCAAGGAACGCCTTCAGCGTGTCGTCGGTTTCAAGCGCGTCCGCGTCGTCCAGCCGCACGGTGAGCTGATAGAGATAGATCTCGCCGAACTGCTTATCCACGATGTCATGGATGGAATCGCGCAGGCCGAAGCCGGTCACCAGCAGCGCGCTGCATCCGGCCACGCCCACCACCGTCATCATGAAGCGCTTTTTATAGCGGAACAGATTGCGGCAGGTCACCTTGCGGCTGAAGGACAGCCGGTTCCAGAGCGGCTTTATGCGCTCGAGCAGGATCCGCTTGCCGGCGGGCGGGGCGGATGGGGTCATGAGCGCCGCCGGGCAGGAGCGGCAGGTGCCCCAGCACGAGAGCAGTGTCGCCAGCAGGATGCCGCCGACCGTCGCCGGCGCGACCAGCAGCGCCACCTCGAGCCGGAAGGGCGTTTCGATCGCGGGCAGCGTATACATCATGCCGTAGGCCGCGCTGATGACCTTCGGGAACAGCCTGAAGCCGACCGCAAAGCCCAGCGCGCAGCCCAGCGCCGACGAGGACAGGCTGTAGAGGATATATTCGGCCAGCACCTGTCCGTCCGAGAAGCCCAGCGACTTGAGCGTGCCGATCTGCGCGCGGTTTTCCTCGACAAGGCGCGTCATTGTGGTCAGCGCGACCAGCAGCGCCACGAGGAAGAAGAACACCGGAAAGATGCGGCACAGCGCCGCGACCTTCTCCACATTGTCGCTGTAGTTGGCATAGCCCGCCGACGCGCTTCGATCGCGCGTCAGCCAGAAGCCGTCCTCGATCGCTTCCACCTCGGCGCGCGCGTCGGAAAGCTGTGCCTTCAGCCGGTCGAGCCGCGCCTGTCCGTCCTCCGCCGTATTCTGGCGCGCGCTCAGGCCGCTCTCTACCGCCCTGGCGGTGTTGGCAATCGCGCGGGAAACCGGCGAATCGCCCAGCAGCGCGGCGACCGTCATGCTCTGCTCGAGCCGCGCAGCCGCATCCTGAGAAAGCCCCTGCTGCACCGCCGCTTCGTCATCCAGCGCGGAAATGAGCGCGTCCATGTCGTCCACGCTCTTGATCGCCTCGTCCCTGAGCGCCTGCGTGCGCATGGGGGCGCGCTCGTCGCCCAGATCGTCCAGCGCATCCCTGACCGGCTCGATCAGCGCGTCGTAATCGTCGCTGAAGGTGCTGATTTCCTTTGCGCCCGACACGGCGACGAACACGTCGGTGTACACGTCCAGATCGATATAGTCCTCATGCGCGAAGACCAGCACGCCGATCGCGCCGCTGCCTATGCTGGTGGAATCGGCCTCGACCGAAATGCACATCGGGCTTTCCGCCACGCCGACCACTGTCAGCGTCTCGGCGGCCGTCTCGTCCAGCAGCGCGTCGTAATTCGCGTTTTCGTGCGAAATGGTCAGCGTGTCGCCGATGTTCAGCGCCACGCCGCCGTAGCGGCCTGAGGCCACCTGCACGACGCACTCGGCGTCGTTTTCCGGCGCGCGCCCCTCGAGCAGCTCATAGCCGTTCATCGCGCCCTCGCCGTGGGGCAGCGCGTAGACGCGGGCGGTCAGGCTGTTCGAATCCCCGTCCAGCAGCATCATGTCCACAACGCGCGCTGGCTGAACCTGAGCAACATTCTCAGTCTGCGCGATGGCCGAGGCGTCCTCGTCGGTAAAGCCCTGCGAGGCCTTCACGTCCAGATCATACCAGTTGTATGTATCCATATAGCGGTCGGCGGCCTCATACATATCGGGCGACGTGGCGAACAGCCCGGCGAGGAAGCCCGCGCCCAGCGCCACGATGAAGAGGATCGACAGAAAGCGGTTGAGGCTGCGCCCCACACCGCGCACGATGTTCTTGCGTCTCGTTCTCTTCACGGCCTACCACTCGATCCTTTCCACGCTCATGGGCGCGTCGTTCACGGTCATGTCGACCACGGCGCCGTTCTTGACGCGGATCACGCGGTCGGCGATCTGGGTCAGCGCGCCGTTGTGCGTGATGATCAGCACGGTCTTGCCCCGCGCGCGGCAGGTGTCCTGGAGCAGCTTGAGCACGGCCTTGCCGGTGTTGTAATCCAGCGCGCCGGTCGGCTCGTCGCAGAGGATCAGCTTGGGGTTCTTCGCCAGCGCCCGCGCGATGGCCACGCGCTGCTGTTCGCCGCCGGAAAGCTGGGCGGGGAAGTTGTTCATGCGCTCCTTCAGCCCCACGCCCTCGAGCGTCCTGACCGGATCAAGGCTGTCCCTGCAGATTTCGGAGGCCAGCTCGACATTTTCCCGCGCGGTGAGATTCTGCACGAGATTGTAGAACTGGAACACAAAACCCACGTCGTCGCGGCGATAGGCGGTGAGCTGGCGATTATTAAGCCGGCTTATGTCGCGCCCGTCGAGCAGCACCGTGCCCTCGGTGGCCGTGTCCATGCCGCCGAGGATGTTGAGCAGCGTCGTCTTGCCCGCGCCGCTCGGCCCGACGATGACGCACAGTTCGCCCTTCTCGACGGCAAAGCTGATGTGATCGAGCGCGCGGATCTGCGTCTGCCCCATGGTATAGATTTTCGAAACGTCCTTAAATTCGATATACGCCATGTCAGTTTTCCCCCTCATAGGCCGAAAGAAGCTGCATATAGGTCGCCGGCATATGCCGCCGCATGATTTCCTTCCCCGCCGTCCAGTCGTCCTCCGCCGCCTTTTTGAACAGATCGAACAGCGGCGCGAAATCGGACTCCGCGCTCAGCGCGTCCCACGAAATATCCGAGCGCGGCTCGGCGTTGTCCGCGCCCAGTCCGGTCAGGCTCGCGGCGGCTGAGAGCATCACCTCATAGGCCGTCGCGCCGTCCTCGCTCAGCCCCGCTTCGGTCAGCGAATGGCGCGTGCCGTAATAAGAGGCTACGTCGGGCGCGATCGCGGCGAGCGTATCGGCGATGCGGTCCGCGTCGGCGGTTTCCTCGTCGCTGGCCGTGAGCGCAATGTCCTCGCCCAGGCGCGTATAGCCCCACGCGGCAAGCGGCACGCGCGGCACAATATCGCCCGCGTTGATCAGATTGAATATGTTGCTGTAATTCACGCTCCAGGTGTATTTCACCGTGGCGGGCGCGGCCGAGGTATAGACGTAGACGCGCTCCATGCCGATTTCCTCATTGAGCAGCATCCCCAGCAGATTGGCGCACGCGCCGCCGCGGCTGTGGCCGGTCACGACAACCGCCACATTCGCGTCCAGCTGCTGGAGAATCGGCTGGAGATTCACAAACACATCCTGCGCCGCAAAGAGGAAATTTTCGGCGAACACGCCGCCGTCCTGCTGAGAGGGCGCGATGTCGACGTTGGAATACCACTCGCCCGCCGTCGTGCCGCGTATGGCGATCACGAGCGCGTCGCGCTGGCCGTCCCCGGTATCGAGCGTCCCGCGCGCCGCCGTCCAGGCGCAGGTGTGGGCGGGATCGTCCGCCGCCTTGTCAAAGTTGTTCTGCGCGATCACCTCAAAGCCCTCCGCTTCGAAAATCGCCCTGAAATCGTCCGCCGTCTGCGCGTTGTTCCAGTTCAGCGCGCGCAGAGCCAGCTCCTTTGAAAACACGCTGGAATCGCCGTTCAGCGTTGCCGCCATCGCGCCCAGCGGCACAAGACACAGCGCCAGCGCGATGAGAAAAATGCGCTTTGAAACGCCCATGACATTCTCTCCCCTTCCCGGTTGTTACTGATGGAGAGATTATAGCACGACTTCATGACAAAGCAGGTCGCGCTTCGTTATTTCTTCGCGCGGCGCATTTGATAAATTTGTGAAAAGGCGTTTTCGGCGCGCGCAATCCGGTACAATATATATAGAAGAAAGGGGCGTTCGCCCCGCGAAAGGATGATAAAATCATGGCTGAAATCACCATCACCAATAAAAACTTTGATCAGGAAGTCCTCGCCTCGGACAAGCCCGTACTGGTTGACTTCTGGGCGACCTGGTGCGGCCCGTGCCGTATGCTCGCCCCTATCGTCGAGGAAATCGCCGAGAGCCGCAGCGACATCAAGGTCGGCAAGGTCAATGTGGACGAGGAGGGCGAGCTGGCCGTGCGCTTTGGCATATCCAGCATCCCCACCGTCATGGTGTTCAAGAACGGCGAGCTGACCGCGCAGTCCGTCGGCTACCGCCCGCGTGCCGAGATCGAAGCGCTGCTCGAAAAGTAAGAGCGCGATACGAAAGGACGTTATTCCCCATGAATCTTGCAAAAGAGCTGGCCGGGCTGGACATAAACGCCTGCCTGGAAACGCTGAAGGCCACCGAAAACGCCGCGCTCGTCGACGTGCGCAGCGAGGACGAATTCGCCGCCGGACACATTCCCGGCGCGGTCAATATTCCGCTCGAGCGCATCGACGAAACTGCCGCGCGCTATCCCGAGCGCATGAGGCCGCTGTTTCTCTACTGCCGCAGCGGGCGCAGAAGCGGCCTGGCCGAGAGCCGGCTGCGCGAAATGGGCTACATAAACGCCGTGAACATCGGCGGAATCATCGACTACGAGGGCGAAAAGGTCTACGCCTGATAAAAGCGCCGTCCGTCTCCCGATATGCGGGACGGATGGCATTCTTTATATCCGCGCACACGATTCAGCCTGAGCAGCCCCGGCAAAAGCGCCGCGCCGCAGCGAACAAGCCGAGTCTCGCGAAAGTAAACTCCCCGCTCAGGCACAAAACAGCGCGGACGAGAGCGTTTTCCCGTCCGCGCTGTCATTCAATCGTCCGCCGCCGCGGCGATGGCGATCAGATTTTTGATGATGGCGCGCGTTTCCTGCTCGCCGCTGCACTGGGCGACCAGCTTGTCCTGCGCGAAATCCTCAAAGAGCCTCATGAATTTCTTGTGTCCGAGCTGAATCTCCGTATAGCCCTTGTCGAAATCGTAATCGGTATAGCCGCTCGAGATCAGCGCCCCGAAGCGCTCGCAGCAGCACAGATCGATGTCCCGAATCCCGCTGTCGTCGCGCAGGAAGAACAGCCTGTAGCCCGAATTGACCCGCATGAGCCGCAGCTGCTCGGCCAGTATGCGCCGCCGCTCCTCCGGCGTGAACGGGCGCAGCCCCCAGAAGTGGCTGCTCATCACGCCGGTGCGCGCAAAGCGCTCCATGGCGTCGCGCTTGACGAAGAGCCACGTCCGCTTGCGCTTCTGCTCCAGATTGGCGTATCTCTGCTCGAAGAGCCGCGTGAGCGCCTCTATGGCCGGCGCGGTTTCGTCGCTCATGCTCATCATGCCGCCCGCAAGCGCCGCGTCGCGCAGCGTGTCTGGCGGCACGAACGCAACGCACAGATCAGGCTTGAGCGCATAGATCGTGCTGTCCCGCTCCATCTCGGCGTAGGTCTCGACCATATGCACATAGTCGTCCAGCGAACCGGCGCCATGATAGCTGCACTTTATGCGTATGTACTTTTCCTTTTCAATGCCTATGGCGTTCACGAGCCCCGCCACGCCCGGACGCGCCATCAGCCGCGCGCGGTCCTGCGCCGTGAACACGATCAGATCGCGCCACAGTTCGCCATCGCCGTCCTCCCAGACGCAGACCATCAGATCGGCGCGCGCAAGGCCGTAGCAGCACTGCTCGTTTTTCTCCTCGACGCGCACATAGCACTCGTAGTTGGGATACATGATCGGGCGGCGAACGTCGCTGGTCAGCCGGATTGTGCGCGCGTCGTCGTCGTCCGCGGTCACATAGTGATCGATATGCGCATCGCACTCCTTCATGAGCCACTCCAGCTCGGGATAGATCGTCGAATAGGGCGTGTTGAGCAGCGTGATGCGCAGATTCTTTGCGCGGGCATAGCGCTCGCGCAGCGTCGTGACCGCCCCGGTGCTGGGCATTTCCAGATGGAAGCTGCCCTTTTGCAGCGTTTCGCCGCGCAGATACGCCCACATCTCGCGCGTCCTGATCACCTCGGCCTCGCCGCCCACCGCCGCCATGACGCAGCGCCTCAGCTCGTCCCGCTCCGGCGCGGTCAAAACGAAGCTACGCAGCATCGCCTGCTCGAATTCCACGGCCGCCGCGCCGCCGCCCTTGCCCGCGGCCAGCTGCCTCAGCCCGACAGGCCCGCGCAGACCGATGAGCGCCGCCATTTTCTTTTCCGTCAGCTTATGCTCCTGCATGAAGCTCCTGATAAACGTTGCAATATCCGTCATAACCCGCCGCTCCCGATAGCCGTCTGAAGTTTTGTCACATCCTAACGCATAAACCGACATTCAGCGCGGGAAAGGTCGCACCTTTGCAATTTTTAAGTCAGTTTTTACCATTCTTCCGCCCTCCAGTTCGATACTTTTAACATGAGGTCGCAAAAAGAAGCCGCGGCATACACCACGGCTCCCCTCAGCACACAATCGAACAAGCGCCGAATTACTGAAGCGCGGTCATCAGAATGGAGAGGACGACGAACACGGCCGCGGTGATCTTCGTGACCAGTTCCAGCTTGCCCTCAACGCTCTTG
>SFOF01000093.1 GCA_004552515.1 Clostridiales bacterium | reverse complement strand
GGACGATTGTCAATAATAACGGCAACGAAACGATGTCCGGTCCCAAGACCATTACCTATCCCATCCCCTCCGTCAAGGGCTATCTTGCGGAGCTGTCGTTCACCAAGACGGACGACGACGGCAATCCGATCGAGGGCATTAAATTCAGCCTTTCGCACGATACAGAGAACTGCCCGATCTGCCGCGGCGACGGAACCGCCGTGTCCATCAACGATTACACGGCGACTTCCGGCAAGGACGGCAGAGTGACGTTTACGAATATCCCGTCCGGCCACAAATATGAGCTGAGCGAGGTCGAAACGCCCAGCTGCTATTTTGAGGATACGGATCAATACGCCGTGACCGTGGCCTATGACGCGCTGACCGTGATCGTCACGCATGAGGACGGCGCGGCGGGAACGTGGGATGGCACGATCGTCAACCGCCGCAGACCCCGTATGCCCGAGACCGGCGGGGCCGGTACGCTCCCCTATACGATCGGCGGAATCGCCCTGATGGCGATCGGCCTTTTGTACGGATGCGCGCTCAGACGCAGACGCGAAAGGAGGGAAAACCGCTGATTCTTCCCGTGCGCCCTGCGCTTCGGCATCCGATAGATTCCAAGGACAATACTTTAGGAGGCAAAGACAATGAAAAAGACAATGTCCGTTCTGCTTGCGCTTGTTCTTCTGCTGGCGTTGAGCGTTCCCGCGATGGCGGCTGGCGAAGGCACGATCACCATTAATAACGCCGTTGTGGGCCAGACCTACACGATTTACGAAATCCTCTATCTGGAAAGCTATAATCCGGCTGAGGGCAGCGAGGCGTATGCCTACAAGGCCACGACTGCGTGGAACGAATTCATCAACAGCGCTGAGATTAAGGGCACATATATGGATGTCGATGCTCAGGGCTATGTGACGTGGAAGGATGGCGCCGATGCCGCCGCGTTCGCCAAGCTGGCGCGGGCGTATGCTGCGGAGAAAAACCTTGCCAATCAGGGACAGAAGACCGCAGAGAAAAAAGACGACAGCAATATTACGACCGTAACGTTTGATAATCTCGATTTGGGCTACTATCTGCTCGATTCCACGCTGGGCACGCTGTGCTCGCTGGACACCACGAATCCGACTGTAACCATCAAGGAGAAGAACGCCGAGCCGACCAACGTCAAGACGGTTGAAGAGGATGCGGACATCGGCCAGACCGTGTACTTCAAGAGCACCGTCACCGCGCAGGCCGGCGCTGAGAACTATGTGTTCCATGATAAGATGTCTGAAGGCCTGACCTATACCGGCGTGACCAGCGTGAAACTGAATGGCAATGACGTGGATGCTGAGAATTACACCGTTAAGTCCGGTAATGATGTGACTGACAATGGCTGCACCTTTGAAGTTGTGTTCACTCAGGCCTTCTGCGATACGCTCAAGGCGGGCGATAAGATCGAGATTTCCTACACCGCGACCGTGAACGAAAAGGCTGTTGTCGGCGGCAATGGCAACCCCAATGAGAGCAAACTTTCCTACGGCGACAGCAGCAGCGCCACGCCTACGACCACGCCGCCCAGCACCACCACGACCTACACATGGAAGATTGACGTTCTCAAGTACACCATGAAGGGCGACGAGGAAGTTAAGCTGGCCGACGCGGTGTTCACGCTGAGCAGGGATGAAAAGGGCACTGATCTGATCAATCTGGTTAAAGTGAAAGATAACGTCTATCGCGTGGCCAAGAATAATGAGGAAGGTGCTATCACCCAGATCACGACCGATGCGACGGGTGCGTTCACGATCAAGGGTCTGGACAGCGACACCTACTATCTGACTGAGATCACCCAGCCCGCCGGTTACAACAAGCTGGCTGCTCCCATCAAGGTTGTCATCGATGATAAGGGCAATGTGACTTATAACGGCGAATATACCGGCACGGTCAAGGTTGAAAACAAATCCGGCGCTGAGCTGCCCTCCACCGGCGGCATCGGCACGACTGTGTTCTATGTGGTCGGCGGCCTGATGGTTCTCATCGCAATCGTGCTGCTGGTGACCAGGAAGAAGATGTCCGTCCATAAGGACTGATAGTAAATGGAAGCGTATCGCTGCCGGGGGCATTGTCTCCGGCGGCGGTATGCCGCTCTGAGGAAAGCGCGTCCATGCTTTCTTCAGAAGGGCATACCGGAAGCGGAGTTGGAGCATGAAAAAGCATTTATCGACGATTGTGCTGGTGGCGGTGTTTCTGGCGGGCGTCTGCCTGCTGCTTTATCCGACGGTCAGCGACTACTGGAACTCGCTGCACCAGACGCGGGCCATCGGCGCATATGAAGAGACGCTGACCGACATGACCGAGAAGGACTACAGCGCGTATTTCGATCAGGCGGACGCCTATAATGAAGCGCTGGCGGCGCTCTCCTTTCCGCTGGCTGATTACAGGCGGCTTTCTGAGAATACCGGCCTGACGGCCTATGCCGATCTGCTCAATGTGGGCGGCACGGGCGTTATGGGCTATATCGACATCGATGCGATCGGCGTGGAGCTGCCCATCTATCACGGCACGGACGCGGCGGTGCTCAATGTGGCCGTGGGGCATCTGGAGGGCAGCAGCCTGCCGGTGGGCGGCGCGGGGACGCACTGCGTGCTCTCGGCGCATCGTGGTCTGCCCAGCGCGCGGCTGTTTACCGATCTGGACAAGCTCAAGCTGGGCGACACGTTCAAAATCACCGTGCTCAACCGGCTCATAACCTATGAGGTTGATCAGATACTGATCGTCAATCCCGACGCGGTGGACGCGCTGGCCATCGAGGAGGGCGCGGACTTTTGCACGCTGCTCACCTGCACGCCCTATGGCATCAACACCCAGCGACTGCTCGTGCGCGGTCGGCGCATTGAAAACGCCGCCGAAAAGCCCGCCATTCATGTGCCGGCGGACATGGTGCAGATCGATCCGCTGGTGGTCACGCCGGCTGTCGCCGCGCCGATGCTGCTGTCGCTGCTCGTCGTTCTGCTGGTGAAATATCGGAATAGGAGATAGTGTCATGAAGAGGAAAATCATGCGCATGGCGCTGGTGCTGGCGCTGCTTGTGAGCCTGTGCGCCGCGCGCGCGGATGCGCTTGATCTGAACAAAACGGGCGCAATCGCGCTCGAGATGAAGGATACCGACGGCGCGGCGATACCGGACGGCGTGTTCCGGCTCTATCGCGTGGGCGAGGCGGCGATCCGCGACAACAATCTGCGCTTTGACCTGACAGACGATTTTGCGGAAAGCGGCGCGTCGCTGGACGATCTTTCGCAGAGCGGTCTGGCCGCCGCGCTGGCCGAGTATGCCGACGCGCGTGATTTGCCCTGCACTGAGCGGACGGCGGACGCTCAGGGCCGCGCGGCGTTTGAAAACGTCGCCTGCGGGCTGTATCTGATCATGCAGAAAGCGCCCGAAAGCGATTACGGCTATGAGCGCATGACGGCGTTCCTCGTCTCCATGCCCATGGCCGGCGATCATGCGGACTGGACGTACAGCGTGACCGCGCGCCCCAAGGCGGAGCGCACGATCGTCCCCACGCCCACGCCGCAGCCGACCGCGCCGCCGGACGAGCCGCATCTGCCGCAGACCGGCCTGCTGCTCTGGCCCGTGCTGGCCATGGCCGCCGCGGGACTGGCGCTGTTCGTGTGCGGTTGGATCGTGTTCTTTTCGAGGAAGCGCCATGGCTAGACGAATCATCGGGCTGATCTGTATGCTGCTGGGCGTGCTGCTGATGGCGGGCGCGGGCTTTCTGCTCTATGAAAACCATCGGGAGGAAGCTCAGGCGGGCGGCGAATCGGCCGCCGTGCTTGCGCAGCTTCGGGAAGCACTGGCGGAGGAGGCTCAGACGGGGGCGACCGCCGCGCCGCACTCTGACGAAACGCAGACGGACGTGCCGCGCGCCATGCCCACGCTGGAAATCGAGGGGCAGGCGTATATCGGCTATCTCGAGCTGCCCACGCTGGGGCTGACGCTGCCGGTGATGAGCGACTGGAGCTATGAGCGGCTGCGCATTGCGCCCTGCCGCTACTGGGGCAGCGTCTACGACGATTCGCTGGTCATACTGGCGCACAACTACGCGCGGCATTTCGGCGGGATCAGGGATTTGGAAATCGGCGATACGGTGCAGTTCATCGATGCGGACGGCGTGATCTATCGCTATGTCGTGGCCGCGCAGGAAACACTGGAGCGCGGCGACGTGGCCGCCATGACCGGCAGCGATTACGATCTGACGCTGTTCACCTGCACCTACGGCGGGCGGCAGCGCGTGACAGTGCGGCTCAACCGCGTGCAGACATTTGAATAGAACAAAGGCGCTCGTCCCGGCGGCCCATGCGCGGCCCTGGGACGAGCGCTTTTGCTATGCAATAATGGCTTACTTTGCGGCTTCGGTCAGCCAGAGCCGGTCGAGCTACATCTCGTCAAAGCGCGTGTAATCGCCGTCCAGGCAGACAAAATCATATTGATCGAGCGCAAGGCCGCGCAGCAGGGCGGCGACGCGCGGGGCGAGCGGGCTGTCATGAAGCGGCGCGTGCGCGTCGATCAGCTGGCCGAAATCGTCCGTCAGCGGCGCGCTGAGCAGCAGGGCGCGCGCGTTTTCCAGCTGTGCGCCGGTCGGAATGTCGCCGCACAGCAGGCAGTGCGCCAGATTGAGCGCGGCGGGATGCGCCGCATCGCGCTCGACATGCTCGACGCGCCCCTCGATGGCGTTGGGCAGCGCGTTGGTCATCATGACGGTCAGGCCGTGTTTTTCCGCTATGGCGCTGAGCGCGTCGATCGCCGCGCGCATATGCTCCGCCGCTTCGGCTGGCGTGAGGTGGTTTTCGGCGTTGCGGTGGTGGTTCAGGAGAATGCGCTTCGCGCCCAGCGCCGCCGCGTTCGCCATGATGCCGTCTATCCACTGGAGCTTGGCGTCCTGACGCTCGGGCATATTGCGAATGAGCGACAGATGCGGATAGTGATCCAGCACGGACGCGAAATCGACGATTACATCAAGGCCGCGCCGCCTGAGCCAGCCGCCGGCCTGCTCGCACTGGCGCAGGCTCAGATCGCTCACATAGGCCGCGTCCAGCTTTACGCCCGCAAAATACTGATTGAGCGCGGGCATTTTGAGCAGCTCCTCGATGAGTATGCCGTGAGGCCGCAGCGAAACATAGACGTTGCCGCTCAGGTCGCGCATCGGTTCCTCGTGTACGAAGGCGACCTTCTCCGGCTCGTATTCAATATCCCACATGGCGATCTGGCCGGGGCCGATCAGCGCGCGGCCCTCGTCGGTCGTGTCCAGCGCCGGATAGGGGCGCGTGTACATCGGCCAGTAGCCGGGCGTGGCGGGATCCAGATCGGGCACGGCGATTTCGCGGCGGCTTATTTCCTGGCCGCACAGGCACTCGATGCGGTAGCTTTCCGCAGAGAAGCCGTTGTTGACCACAGTCACGGTCAGCGTATGCTCGTCGCGGATGTTGACGATGGTTTGCAGCGCGGGATTGTCGATGGACACGAGCCGCTCCTCGTCCATCAGCCTGCCCAGCAGCGCCTTGACGCTCTCCAGCAGATCATGGCGCAGGGGGATGCTGACGTTCTCCATGTTGCGCACGGGTGCGGGATTTTCGGTTTCGTCCAGACCGTAGGGCGAGAGCACCAGCAGCGCGCGGCCCTTTCCGGCGGCGCGGGCAATGACGAAGGGCGTGCCGTCCTCGAGGGTCATGAGCACGTCCGCGTCGCTCAGAGCCGCGTCCGCGTAGACCGACAGCGCGCGTTCGCGATAAGCGCTGCCGTCGCTGTCCGTAACCAACGCGTCGCGGCGCAGAGCGGCGCTGCCCAGACGGGTTACGCCGAAGAACGCCGCCGCTTCCGGCGCGTCCTCGAGCTGACCCGCAAAGGCGAGGATCGTGCCGCCGTTGTCGGCGAAGGCGGCCAGCTTGTCCAGCTGCTCGCGGTCGAGCTTCTGCCAGCCGGCCAGCAGCAGGAGATTGTACTGCCGAAGCGTCTCGGCGCGCGCGTCGGTCATGAGCACGTCGGCCTGATCGCCGTAGGGCGTGGGCGTGAGGAAGCCGCGCTCGTTGAGGAAAAAGCCGGAGTCCTCATAGCCCGGATAGAGCAGCGTAAAGAGCGCGTGCAGCTGATGATCGCAGTCCTGATAGGGCATTTGACCCCAGCTGCGATAGACGTTTCGCGTGTAGAGGTGGCGGGGAACGCACCAGCCGTTGCCGCTGTTGAGCACAACCGCCGTGGGCACGGCCATAACGCCCGCATAGCCGCGCTCCTTAATGAAGCGGATGCAGTCGGCCTGAATCTGGCCGATGGGCGCGAGCACAGCGTCCTCGCCGGTAAAGAGGCTCTTGTCGGAATTGGTCTTGTTCGGCTCGAGCGGAATGCCGGCGTTCACCCTGTCCATGCACGCTTTGGTCGTGATCAGGCCGGATTCAAAGCCGAGCATATCGGAATTGTAGAGATATTCGACGTACATCAATCGGCGCAGCAGCGACAGGCTGGTGCCGGCGGTCGGGCCGTAGCTGTAGCCCTCCTGATCCAGGCCGTTGCTCTCGATGTCATAGCTCTTCCAGCTGAAGCGGTTGTAGACCGACGCGTTGCCGAACCACAACAGGCCGTACTGTTTGCCCGCGCCGCGGATGTAGGCGTACCAGAGGTTGGCGTTGGGCAGGGCCTGCGCCGTCTCCGCGCCCAGCATGAAGCAGTTCTGCTCGCGGGCGAAGAAGTGTACGTAGTTGAGCGAGCACAGCGCCGTCGTGGCGTTATGGAGCTGGCCGCCCATCTCGTCGAAATGCTCATAGAAGCGGCGCTGCTGGAACACGTTGTCCTGCCGCGCGGGGCACTGCGTGGGCGTGTAGGAGCCGATGTAGCGGCCGTCCTGCTCGCCGTTGTCATAGCCGATAAAGCGATCGCCCAGCAGGCTGGTGAAGCACGCGTGCTGCTCGTCGGTGACGGTATATTCGCCCCAGAGCAGCCCCTTTTTGTAGGAGCCGGGCACAAAGCCCCACAGATCGAACACATAGCCCCCGCGCTTTTTGACGGCCTCGAGGAACTCGGGCAGATTGGTTGCCTGCACGGCGCTGCACTGCATCCAGAACACCTTGCCCAGATCGAAGCGCTTTGTGTACAGATCGAGCGCCGCGTCGATCTCCGTGAGCGCGCCGTTTTCATCCTGCGGCAGTGCGCGCAGGGACATGAACTGAATGGTGTTTTCCAGCGTCTCGCGCGTCGTGGCGCGGATCAGGCGGCGGGTATATTCGGGATAGGATTCCGGATGATGATAGGATGAATAAATCTTTCGCATGGGCGGCCTCCCGAAATGAATATTGGGGATAGTGACAGTATAAACGCGGCGGAGGAAAAAAGCAAGGGCGGACGGCCGATCGACCGCCCGCCCCAATGGGGAGGATTAGTTGTAGCTGACGTAGCGGCGCTCGGTGGAGTAGATCACCTGCTCGGCCTCTTCATAGGTGGCAAGGACTTCGTCCATGTTGCCCAGAGCCAGCGTCTCGTCCACGAACGCATCCCATTCGCTCATATCGCGGGTGCCGTCGATGAAGGACATGACGTTCTCGTCGATGTAGGTCTTGAACGGGGTGGTGCTGCGGGCGACGATCTCATTCTGCTCGGCGGTGAAGTTGGGGGTGCCGCGCAGAGCGCGGATGCCGATCAGCTCGCCGCTCAGCAGGCCGCCGATGATCTTGTCGTACGCGGCGCGGGAAGAATCGCTGCCGCCGACATAGTCGGTCTCGCGCTGCTTGTACTGGATGTAGCGCACGTCCATGAAGTTGCCCACGCCGACCGCCTTGCGGGCGTCGCTGGTCTGATAGTCGGCGGTGTACTGATGGCGGCCGTTCTCATCCACGGTGTAGGTCAGATCCTTAACGCCCCAGTTGTAGAGCGTGGAGGCGTCCTTGGAGATGACGGTGTCCAGATAGGAGCAGATCAGCTCGGGGTTCTTCACGTCGGCGTTGACGAAGTAGCCCCAGCCGGGGATGTTGTCATAGGGCACGGTGATGACGGAGTAGCGCTGGTCGCCCTCATGACGGGCGGGCGCGAACATGGCCTCGTACTCAAAGGGGATCTCCTCGCCCAGGAAGATCTCGTTGTAGATGGTGTTGAGATACCAGAAGGAGAACAGCCAGTTGCCGTTGAGGATGTACTGCTGAGCCTGCTCATCGGACATGGTGGAGAACTCGGGGTGCAGCAGACCCTCGGCGTACATGGTGTGCATCATGTCGATCAGGTCGCGATGGTTGGAATCCTCGCTCAGCAGGGAATGAGTCCACTTGGAGCCGTCATAGTAGAAGCCGGTCTTGGCGTTGTTGATGCTGCCCAGGACGTACATATAGTAGGAAGCGCCCCAGCCGTAGGTGATGAAGGGCATTCCCTCGGGGTTGGCCTGCTTGTAGGCGCGCATGCAGTCGAGCATCTCGTCCCAGGTGGTGGGGACTTCCTTGCCCAGCTTGGCCAGCTCGGTCTTGTTGACCCAGAAGCTCTCGTCGACATAGTCGCTCGGCTCGATGTCATTGAGGCAGTAGAGCGCGCCCTTGTTGTTGATCATGTTCTTGATCTGCGGATAGGTGTCGATGTAGGACTTCAGATTGGGCATATAGTCCAAATAGTCCATGAAGTTGAGGAAGTAGCCCATGTCGCCGTAGTTGGCGATGACGGACGAGGAATTGCGCAGCCAGACGACGTCCGGCAGGTCGCCGGTGTTCAGGAACAGGGAGGTCTTGGTGTCGAAGTCAGCCCAGGGGCCGGACGACCACTCGATGGACACGTTGCCCAGGAGCTTCTTGTATTCCTGATAGACGGGGGATTCGCGGTCTTCCTTGATGCCCAGATCGGCAGTGTAGCCCTCGTAGGTCACGGCGTCGCCCTCATAGGGGAGCAGCGACTCGGCCATGGCGGGGATGCAGCCCAGCGCCAGCGCGAGAACCAGGAGCAGAGTGACGAGTTTCTTCATGACGGGATTCCTCCTTTTTGTTATTCGCGGGGGATCTATCGCTCTTCAGGCGGATCATGCCGCCCAAATTCGAGGGGAAGGGGGCGCGTCAAGCCTTGATCGAGCCGACCAGAACGCCCTTGGCAAAG
>SFOF01000007.1 GCA_004552515.1 Clostridiales bacterium | reverse complement strand
GACGCGCTGCCCGATCTGCCCGTCGGCACGGCGCGCAAGGTCAAGGGATGCAAGCTCAAGGCGCAGAAGACCAAGCCCCCCGAGCCGCACACCGACGGCACGCTCCTTCAGGCCATGGAGAACGCGGGCCGCGCGCTCGAGGACGAAAGTCTGCGCGAGAGCATGAAGGACAGCGGTCTGGGCACGCCCGCCACGCGCGCCGCCATCATCGAGCGGCTGGTGGAGGTGGGCTACGCAAAGCGCAAGGGGCGCACGATTCTCTCCACCGACAAGGGCGACAAGCTGATCTCCATCGCGCCCGAGGAGCTGACCTCGCCCATACTGACCGGCAAGTGGGAGAAATCGCTGGCGGTCATGGCGCGCGAGAACGATGAAAGCGCGCTCGATGCGCTCAGCGGCCGCTTTATGGAGGGCATCAATCGCTTCGCCGCGTTTCTGGTCGATCAGGCCAAAGGCGCGCCGGAGGACGTGGCGTTCGATCCCGAAGAGCGCCGCAAGGGAAAGGGCGGCAAATCGCGCGCGTCGGCGGTCAAGAATCTGGATATTCCCTGCCCGATCTGCGGCGAGGGACATATCACGGAGAACTCAAAGGCGTTCGGCTGCTCCCGCTGGCGCGAGGGCTGCAAGCTGACGCTGTGGAAGGACTGTCTGGTCAGCCGCGGCGGCCCGGCGCTCACCGCGGCGCTGGTGAAGCTGATCGTCGAGAAGCGCGAGGTGGCCGGCAGCACCGGCGTGATCACCTACGTCCCCGGCGAGCTGCCGCGCTTTAACCCCAACGAGAACGCCGTTATTCCCGCGCCCGCGCCGAAAAAGCGCGCGTCCGGCAAGGCGGAAGCGGCGGGGACGAAAAAAGCGCCGGCGAAAAAAGCCGCGCCGAAATCCGCGTCCGCGCCGGAAAAGGCCGCGCCCAAGGCCAAAGCGGCGAAAACACGGAAAGCCCCCGCGCCGAAAACGCCCGCCGAGCCGGAGCAGATCGATCTGTTCGCGGAGACGTGAGAGATGCGGCGCTGAAAATTCGCGGCTTTGACGGCGGCGCTTTCCGCAGAAAGCCCGGAACATATGCGGCTCTGATTCGCTGCCAGGCAGCGAGCGCCCGACGCGAGGAAACAGCGGAGCGCAGAGCGGGGCTGCGCGCGCCGTCGGCTTGTGACGGCAGCCCTTTGCAGAACGCGCGTTTCGCATGGCCGCGCGGCGAAGGGACAGCGCGCGGGAAAAGGAATTTTATCGCGTCGAAGGACTGTCGGCGCGAGACATATTATCAGGAAACAGTAAGGAGATTTTTATTGTGGGAACGACAAATTTCGCGGTTTTTGTGGATCTGGAAAACGCAGGCGCGAAGGAATCCATGCTCAACAACATCATTGAGAAGGTCAAGATTCGCGGCGACATTCTGCTGGGCAAGGTGTACGGCTATACCGACCGCTATTCCTCGCTCAAGGAGTGCCTGCTTTCCAATACGTTTTCCGTGGTGCCCTCGCTGCGCTATGGAAAAAATCAGAAGAACAATCTGGACATTCAGCTGGTCATCGACGCGATGGAGGTGGCCTATACCAATCCTTTGATCGACAGCTTCTGCATCGTCTCGGGCGACAGCGACTATATGCCGCTCGTCGGCCGGCTCAAGGCGATGGGTAAGCACGTTCTGGGCATCTCCCGCTCGGAGGTGGCCAGCGGCATATTCATCAAGGCGTGCAACGAGTTCATATTCCTCGAGTCGGTGGCTTCGGTGACCAAGCCGGCCAAGATCGCCCGCCAGGAGCGCGATCAGGATCACGGCGCGGAGCCGACCATCGGCGAGCTGGCCAAGCAGGTGCTCACAATCCTTCAGGATCAGGACGAAGATCAGATGTACGCCAGCGAGCTGAAGGACACGCTGCTGCGCCTGCATCCCGACTTTAACGAGAGCAATTACGGCTGCTCGACGTTCGGGCGCTTCGTCCAGCAGCTGGTGCGCGTCTGCCCCGATCTGAAGGCCTGGACGGAGGCGTCCTCGCTGATCATCGGCGTGAACACCGCCGCCGAGAGCGCCGCGCCCGTGCTGACGCGCAATAACTGGCTGCCCGCCTTCCGCGAGAGCCTGAAGCGCTTCAAGGAGGACGGCTTCGAGCGCATCAATCCCTCGATTCTCAAGGCGGCGATTCAGGCCGATTATCCCAGCTTTGACGAAAAGCAGATCGGCTTCAAGCGCTTCAGCGACATCATGAAGGCGCTGGAGAAGGAGAAACTGCTGGTGATCGAGATGGACGAGCAGCACACCATGCTGCTGAAAATCTGCTGATAAAGGGCATCACCCCCGACTTTTGATACAGGGAGGAACCAAAGCATGATCGTCAGGGCGAATGAACAGGGCTTTTCCATTGAAATCGGCGGCGAGGAATATCTGAATTGTCCGGCGGCGATCGCCGTGGACGCGGACGGAAGGATCGACGCGGACGAGCGCTTTCTGCCCATGCGCGCGTTTGATATGCGGCGGGAGGACGGCAAAGCGATCTACACATGGCGCACGCAGTCCGATCTGTGGGCAATGAAGACGTATACGCTCGAAGCCGGCGAAAACTGGGCGCGCTTTTTTGTGCGCGTTGAGGGCGAGCACAGTGTGGACGCGCTGCGCTTCTTTGACGGCGGCGCGCGCTATGAGACGGCGGGCTATCTGCTGCCCGTGGCGGGGCACGCCGACGAGGCGCGCTGCCTGCGCATGATGACCGAGCCGGGCGTGATCGAGCTGGGCTATTTCACGCCGCCCTGCTATTGCTATCCGCTGTTTCTGGACGGCGGCGACCGCTGGCTGGGCGTGGGGCTGGCTGCGCGGGCGGGGCAGTATAACTTCCATCAGTTCATGATAAAGACCGCGAACAACCGCTGCGGCTTCGAGATTCCGCTCTACGGCAAGACGCGCGTGCCGGGCGAATGGGAGAGCCAGAGCCTGCTCTTTACCGAGGGAAAGGACGCGTTCGACGTACTGCGCGCCTATGCCGCCTGGCATTACGAGAGCGGATGGTGCGTCAAAAAGGATCGCTCGAACGAGCCGGACTGGTGGAAAAGGCCGATCTATTGCGGCTGGGGCGAGCAGTGCGACATGGCGCATCGTCTGGGTGGCAAGCCGTTCGACTATGCGACGCAGCGCGATTACGAGGCCATGAGCCGCCGGCTGGACGCGCTTGATCTGCATCCGGGCTGCCTGATCATCGACGACAAGTGGCAGGGACAGTATGGCGAGGCGCTGCCCGATCCGGAAAAGTGGCCCGATCTGCGCGCCTTTGCCGACGCGGAGCACAAAAAGGGCCGGCGCGTCGTGCTGTGGTTCAGGTCGTGGTATCCCGAGGGGCTGCGCGCGGAGGAGTGCGCGGAGTATCTCTGCACGGCCTGCGGCGCAGACCCGACGAGCGAGAAATACCGCGCGCGCATGAAGGAGACGATCCGCCGCCTGCTCTCCGACGAGGCGGGCTGCTATAACTGCGACGGCTTCAAGATCGACTTTGCCAACTGTATGCCGCTGGGCAAATATGTCCAGACGCATGAGGAAGGCGTGTGCGGCGTGGAGCTGCTCAGGCGCTTCATGACGATGATGCGCGATTTTGCCAAGGCGGTCAAGCCGGATGCGCTGATCAACTGCTCCTGCGCGCATCCTTATTTCGACGAGCTTGTCGATCAGGCGCGGCTGCACGATTACGACGGCCAGCAGCGCAGCGCCCTTCAGGTGCTGGGCTACCGCGCAAAGCTGTACGCGGCGGCGCTGCCGGACGTGATCATCGATACGGACGCGGGCGGCATCGGCACGCGGCGCGAGTTCGAGCGCTGGGTGAAGGGCTGCGCGGCGCTGGGCGTGCCCGATCTGTATTATCTCTCCGGCAGCGGCGACGTGCGCCTGACCGACGCGGACGCCGATCTGATCCGCGCCTGCTGGGCGGACTATGAGAAGGCGCGCGGGGGGACGGCGCGATGAAAATCCTCACGTTCAGCTTTGACGACTGCGAGATTTATGACCGCCGCGTGTGCGACATGATGCGGCGCTATGGCCTGAAGGCGACGTTCTATCTCATCAGCGGCCAGCTGGGCATGAAGGTGCCCTTTCACCGATACGGGCAGGATACCGTCGTGGAGCGCGTGAGCGCCGCAGAGCTTTCCGAAACCTATCGCGGCATGGAAATCGCCAGCCATACGCGCGCGCACACCATGGACGCGCCCGATCCGGCGGCGGAAATCGAGCGCTCGCTGGAGGAGCTGTCCCGGTGGAGCGGGCAGACTGTCCGCGGGCTGGCCTATCCGGGCGGACAGTATACGGCGGCCATGGCCGATATGGTGCGGGCGACGCGCGTGGAATACGCCCGCGGCGCGTCGCCGACGCATGATCTGTCTGTTCCGAACGACTGGTACGCGTGGGAGCCGAGCTGCCACTATGCGGACGCGGAAACGCCGGCGCTGATCGACGCGTTTCTCGCCGCGCCTCATGAGGAGACGCGCCTTCTGCACATATTTGGCCATTCCTACGAGCTGACCAATCCGGACACGCGCCATAACTGGGATTATTTCGAGCGGCTGCTGGAGCGCCTTTCCGGCCGGCGGGACGTTGAATACATGACCAACGGGGAAGCCGCGCGGGCGCTGAAAAACTGAAGAGAAGGATGAATAAAGTGCATTTCATAACGCGGGACAAGTCGTTTTATAAGGAGTTTTTCTCGCTGCTGGTGTTCATCGCCCTGCAAAACCTGATCGTCTACTGCGTCAATCTGGCGGACAACGTGATGCTGGGGCGCTGGAGCGAGGAGGCGCTCTCCGGCGTGGCGCTGGCCAATCAGATCCAGTTCCTCTTGCAGATGATCGTTTCCTCCGTGGGCGAGGGCGTGGTGGTGCTGGCCTCCCAGTACTGGGGCAAGAAGGATCTGCGCCCCATACCGGACGTCAACGGCGTCGGACTGAAGATCGCGCTGGGCACGGGGCTTCTGTTCACGCTGGCGGGCTTTTTCCTGCCCCGGCAGATTCTCTCGCTGATGTGCAGCGAGGCGCCGGTCGTGGCGGAGGGCGTAAAGTATATGCGCATTGTATGCTTTACTTATCTGCTCTATTCGGCCTCGACGGTGCTTCTGGCCACAATGCGCAGCGTGGAGAACGTACACATCGGCATGATCGTGTCGGTGATGGCGCTCTTTGTGAACGTGATTCTCAACTACGCCTTCATATTTGGCCGGCTGGGCTGCCCGCGCATGGGCGTTGAGGGCGCGGCGCTGGCGACGCTGATTGCCCGCGCATGCGAGCTGATTGTGACGCTGGTCTTTGTGCTGAGGCTGGACAAGCGCCTGCGCATGAAGGCGGGCGAGCTGTTCAAGAGCGAAAGGACGATCAGCCGCGACTATATCCGCGTGGCTACGCCGGTGATTCTCTCCGGCCTGTCCTGGGGCGTGGCGCAGTTCATACAGGCCGCGATTCTCGGTCATCTGGGCAGCGCGGCGGTGGCGGCCAACAGCATGGCCATGTCGCTGTTTTCGATCGTATCGGTCGTGGCGTACGGCGCGGGCAGCGCGGCGGCGGTGTTCGTGGGCAAGCTGGTCGGCTCGGGCGATCAGAGCAGGCTGCGCGAGTATGTGCGCACGCTGCAAGCACTGTTCCTGTTGATCGGTTTGATTACGGGCACGCTGATATTCGTGCTCAAGGACGGCATCATCAGCGTGTACAACGTGGCCGACGAGACGCGCGCGCTGGCGCGGTCGTTCATGACGGTTTTGTCGATCACGGTGGTCGGCTCGGCGTATCAGGCGCCCTGCCTGACCGGCATAGTGCGCGGCGGCGGCCGGACGAGCTTTGTGTTCTATAACGATCTGATCTTCCAGTGGGGCATGGTGATTACGCTCTCGCTGCTCTCGGCGTTTGTCTGGAAGCTCTCGCCGGTCTGGGTGTTCTTCTTCCTCAAGAGCGATCAGCTGGTCAAGTGCATTGTCGCGGCCTTCGAGGTCAACAGCTATCGCTGGATAAGAAAGCTGACCAGGGGATAATCCCCTGGACCCTGCACCGCTTCGCGCACGCAACCCGGCGGCAGTGCCGCTTCCACATTTTCCGCGCCGCTGCCGCCGGGCGGCTCGCCGGCTGTGCCGGTTCCACTTGCTGCCGCGCAAAGCAAGAAATGTTAGCGGTATATAGCCCGACCCTGCCGAGCATAAATTGGACTCGGCAGGGTCTTTCCGTGTACCCGGGTGCTGCGGGACGTGGGTGCGAGAAGCAAGGCGTTGTTATAGCTGAAAGGCTATTGTATTGCTTTTTCACTTACGCCGCGAATCACATGAAGAGAGTCCAGAGAGGCCGCAGTGCGGCTTCCACATTCGACTCTTTGGCGCAGGTTTGGGGCGCGGCCGCAGTGCGGCTTCCGCATTTTGCCCCAGCGTACTCCCCGCGGAAAGCATTACAAAGCCAATGCGTTCACGCAAAAATGTACCTACGCCGCGCCGCCGACTCCGTTCCCCGCGTCTCTCCGTCCTCTCGTTCTCCGTCGGGATCGCCATAAAGAAACGTACACGCCCGAAGTGAACCCACCAAGCCCGATAACCGTATGACACGCGAGAACGCACGAATGGCGATCCCGACCCACGGCGGAATAGGAACGAAACATTCCGCAAGCCGTTCTGTTTGGCGCACAGGCGGCAAACAGCGGGCGTGAACCGAACGCAAACCACTCCAATGACAACCTACGACAGATGGGGTTCAGGCGCAAAAGCTCGAATCAGCCCACCGGGACGAACAGAGCGTAAAACGCGGCGCGGGGACGGCCTCATCCGCCGTCTGGAGGCGGTGTTTTGTCCATGGGAAAGGCGGCTCGCGCCCTTTCAACAGCCGCGTCATAAACGAAGCGGGTTTGCGCCGCTTTCTATGAAACCCCGCCGCGGCCAGCCGAAAAGAGCTGACTGCGGCGGGGTTTGCAGACTGCGGATGCTTACAGCGGCGAGACGACCTGATCCACGCCCCACACGGTGACCTCCTCGACCACGGCGCGATCGGGCAGGGACGCGATGTAGACGGCGGTATCGGCGATGTCCTCGGGCTGGAGGGCGGCCTTGATCGAGTCCATGTGCGCGGCCTTGTGGAAGCCCGTGGCCGCGGCGGCAGGGATGATGCAGCTCACGCGCACGCCGTAGGGCTGAAGCTCGGTGTACAGGCTCTTGCTGAAATTGCGCACGCCCGCCTTGGCCGCGGCGTATACGCTCCATTCCGGCCAGCAGTGCATGGCGCAGACGGAGGAAACGTTGATGATCGTGCCGCTCTTCTGCGCCTTGAACACGGGCGCCATGACGCTGGATGCGTAGATCACGCTGGCCAGATTCAGCGAGAGCGCCGCATCGATTTCTTCTTTGCTCTGCGTGTCGATGGGACGGATGGCCACGCCGCCGCCCGCGTTGTTGACGAGCACGTCGATATGGCCGTAGCGCGCGTTAATCCATTCGGGCAGCGCGGCCCATGCGGCATAGTCGGTCACGTCCATTTTGAGCGTATCGACGTCGCCGATTTCGGCTTTGGCCTCGGCGAGACGATCCTCATGGCGGGCGGCGATGATGACGCGCGCGCCCTTTGCGCAGAACGCTCTGGCCATGGCCTTGCCGTAGCCGCTGGTTCCGCCGGTAATAAAGACGACCCTGTTTTTGAGATCACGCATGGAAACAGCCTCCTTAACAGAACGCGCCTTTCCGACGCGCCGTTTTCATTATAGCAATATATTTGCAGACTGTCAACGCGTCGAAAAACACAAAAACAATCCCGAAAAACACATTGACGCGTTCGGGCGCGCGCCGCTATAATGAGCGCGGGATATTTTGAAAATGAGCGGGAGGACATGACAGTGAACGACGGCAAGTGGTTTTCCGAGGCGCGGTTCGGCATGATGCTGCACTGGGGGCTTTATTCCCTGCTGGGCGGCGAGTATAAGGGCCGGCAGTGCGGCGGCGCGGACGACGGCGGCGCGAACGAGCTGGGCGAGTGGATACAGAGCTTCTTCGCCATTCCCTGCGCCGAATACGAGCAATACGCCAGGGCATTCAACCCCATCGGCTTTGATGCGGAAGAATATGTGAAGATGGCCAGGGACGCGGGCATGAACTATCTGGTCGTCACCAGCAAGCACCACGAGGGCTTCGCCATGTTCAAAAGCGACGCCGATCCCTACAACATCGTGGACGCCACGCCCTTTGGACGCGATCCCATCGCCGAGCTGGCCGCAGCCTGCAAAAAATACGGCGTGAAATTCGGACTGTACTATTCTCAGGAGCTGGACTGGCACGAGCCGGACGGCGGCGGCTATACGCTGGGCTATAAGAACGCCGGCTCCAGCTGGACGAACAACTGGGATTTTCCCGATAACGCGCACAAGGATTTCTCCCGCTGCTTTGAAAAGAAGATCAAGCCGCAGGTGAAGGAGATCCTGACCAGATACGGCGAGATCAGCGTGATCTGGTTCGACACGCCCAGCGTCATATCGCCCGCGCAGAGCCGCGAATTGTACGATCTGGTCAAGAAGTATCAGCCGAACTGCCTGGTCAACAGCCGCATCGGCAACGGCATGGGCGATTATGCCTCCATGGGCGACAATCAGGTGCCGGGCGCGAAGAAAAACCGCGATATGCTCTATGAGACGGCCGCTACGCTCAACGATACCTGGGGCTACAAGAGCTATGACCAGAACTGGAAAACGCCCGAACAGGTCATATCGCTGCTCACCCGTCTGGCCTCGCGCAACGTCAACTATCTGCTCAACGTCGGCCCCGACCATCTGGGGCGCATCCCTGTGGGCGCGCAGAAGGTGCTGCGCGAGGTGGGCGAGTGGATGAAGGTCAACGCTGAGGCGGTCTATGCCACCGAGCCTTCGCCCTACAGCGTCGATCTCATGTCCGGCCCCGTGACCGAGAAGGGCGACAGTTTGTATTTCTTCGTCAATAAGCCGGAGCGCGAGCTGCTCGTCCCCGGCGTGCTGACGAAGGTCGAGTCCGCCGAGGTGCTGGGCGCAGGCAAGGCGAATTTTACGCAGGAGGGCGCGCTGGTGCGCGTTGAGCTGCCCGACCTCAGCGGAAGGATTATCCCCGTGGTCAGGCTGACGGCAAAGGGCGGCGTGAAGGTGGACGAGGGGCTGATCGAGCTGCCGGATTTTGGCTTCCTGCTGACCGGCTCCACCGCGAAAATCGAGGGCGGTATTACGCTGGGCAACGCCTGCGACGCGATGAACTGGAAATCGCCCGAGGACGGCATGAGCTGGACGGTCAGCGCCGACAGGGCGGGCGAATACGCCGTGGAGATGACCGTCAATGGCCTGCACGGCACAGAGCCGCTCGAGACGGAAGTCGATCTGAGCGTGAACGGCGAGACGAGCCGCAGAAGCGTGCGGCACGACCGCGACATCGAGGCGCTCATCGCGCGCTATCATCGCGGCATGATCGCGGAGCTGGGCAACGTGGCGCTGAAGGCGGGCGAGAACCATATCGCGCTGCGTCTGGCCGAGCCGGCGGCGCGGGATATGTTCCGCTTTGCGTCCATGCGGCTGATCCGCCGCTGAGGGATTGCGCGGGGCTTGCAAAATTCATGCGGCGCTTTCGGCGCGCAAGGCCCCTGCTTTGGCGCTGTTCAGCCCGGCGGTCGGGGATTTTTTCGAGTTTTTTCTCTGTCGGCATACGTTTTGACCGGCGCGCAGTTTTTTTGAGAGGGACTGCGCGCCGGTTTTTTCATTTCGCTCTTGCGCGGCGGGGGCTGTATATAGTATAATGTAGCAAAAACTGGGATAATATACGCATGGGGACTTTTCGCTGAATAATCGCGCGGCGGCGGCTCATATCCTTGCTCTGAAGTGGATTCGAGAAGAGGTGGAGCCGATGAGCGGAAAGCGGCCTGTGCTGGCGGCGCTGTCGCTGCCCGAGGACGCGGCGGGCGGTCTGGCGCGGCTGACTGTGCTGGGCAGTCGCGAAATTCTGGCCGAAAACTGCCGCGCGATCGCCGAGGTGAGCGAATCGCGCGTCCGCCTGGCCGTGCGGGACGGCCTGATCTCCGTTTCGGGGACGCGTCTGGCGCTGGCCGACGTGCGGCCGGACAGCCTGCGCATCGTGGGCGAGATCGCCGCGATCGAGCTGCCGGGAGGGAGCGCGCATGACTGACCGCGTGCGCCTGTGCCTGACGGGCCGCATGACCGAGCGGCTGATCGAGCGCGCCCGGGCGCAGGGGGCGGCGTTCGAGCGCATCGAGCGGCAGGACGCGCGGAGCCTGCGCGTCGTCACATCGACCTCGGGCGCAAGGCTGGTCTGCGCGCTGGCTGAGGAATACGGCCTGAGCGCCGAGATCCTTTCACGCTCGGGCTGGCGCTCGGCGCTGGCGAGGATCCGCGCGCGCTGGACGCTGGCCGTGTCGGCGGTTCTGGCCGCCGCGTGCGTGTATTTCTTCACGGCGCGGGTGTGGCTGATCGGCGTGCGGCCGCTGGGCGAGAGCCTGCCGCCGGACGAGGAAGCGCGCATCGTCGAGACGGTGAACGCGCTGGGCGCGTATGTCTCGGCAAAAAGCGGCGATATAGACGCCGCGCTCATTTCGAACGCGCTGCTCAGCCGCTTCGACGCGCTTTCCTACGCGGGCGTGAGAAAGCGCGGCGTGACGCTGACGGTCGAATACCGGCTGGCGCACGAAGCGCCCGCGGTGTACGACGTTTCGGACGCGCGCAGTCTCTACGCGCTGCGGGACGCCGTGGTGCTGTCGGTCGAGCCGCTGGCGGGCAGGGCCTGCGTCGAGCCGGGCGACACGGTGCGCGCCGGACAGATGCTCATCCGCGGCGAGGAGCGCGTGTCGCTTGAGGAAACGCGGCGCATACGGGCGGCGGGCGCGGTGATCGGCCGCGTGTGGCTGACGGACGCGGAAAGCGCGCCGCTGGCGGAAACGGTCGTGCGGCGCACGGGGCGCGCGGAGAGCGGCTCGGCGCTGCGGCTGTTTCGCTGGGCGCTGGATTTGAAGCGCGCGGAGGGCTTTCCCTCTCAGGAGGAGGAGACGCAGCTTCTGCCGGTGGGCGGGCTGTATCTGCCGCTGATGATCGAGCGGAATATCTTTTATGAAACGGAAAGCCGGCGCGTCGAGGCCGACAAAGCGGCGCTCGAGAAAACGCTGACCGAAACGGCGCTTGCCCGCGCGCGGGCTCTCCTGCCGGAGGGCGCGAGGGAGCGCGCGTTCTGGACGGAGACGACGGCGGCGGAGGGCGAAATGCGCGTTGAGGCCGTTGTGGAGGCCGAGATGAACATCGCCGCGGACGCGGAGACGCTGCGGCGCGAGACGAGCCCTTCAAACGATAGAAGCAATAATTAAGAGGGCGGCGCGATTTACGCCGCGGGCATCAATGAACGCAGGCGTTCGGGCGTCCGGCGCAGGAAGGAACTAAGAGAGTGGACAGTCAATTCGCAAATCAGTATAAGGACGTTATGGTCGTGGACGGCGTGGATCAGCTCATGGCGCTCTTCGGCGTGCGCGACGAGAACGTGGAGACGATCCGGCGCGAGCTGAACGTGGAGATCTTCGCGCACGGCAACGAGATCACGCTTTCGGGCGAGGAGGAGAAGGTGCGGCAGGCGCGCGCCGTGCTGGAGCGGCTTTTGGGCATCGTTGCGCGGGGCGAGAGCATCGACAAGACGCGCATCCGCTACGCCGTGGAGCTGGCGGGCGAGGGCAACGCCGACCGCATCGACGAGATCATGCGCGACGTGATCGCCATCACCTACCGAGGGCGTCAGGTCAAGTGCAAGACACTGGGGCAGAAGCAGTATGTCGAGGCCATCAAGGCCAACACCTGCACCTTTGCCGTGGGTCCTGCCGGCACGGGCAAGACCTATCTGGCCATCGCCATGGCGGTCGTGGCGCTCAAAAACAAGGACGTGGAGCGCATCATTCTCACGCGCCCCGCGGTTGAGGCGGGCGAGAAGCTGGGCTTTCTGCCGGGCGATCTTCAGCAGAAGGTCGATCCCTATCTGCGTCCGCTCTACGACGCGCTGAACGATATGATGGGCGCGGAGTCCTATCAGCGTTTGCTCGAGCGCGGCGCCGTCGAGGTGGCCCCGCTGGCCTATATGCGCGGCCGTACGCTCAACGACGCGTTCATCATACTCGACGAGGCGCAGAACACCACCTCCGAGCAGATGAAGATGTTCCTGACCCGCATGGGCATGGGCTCGAAGATGATCATCACCGGCGACGTGACCCAGATCGACCTGCCCGCGGGCAGGAAAAGCGGCCTGGTCGAGGCGCTGGAGGTCTTAAAGGGCGTGGAGGACATCGGCATGGTGCGCCTGAGCCACCGCGACGTCGTGCGTCACGAGCTGGTTCAGGCCATCGTCAAGGCATACGAAAAGCACGATAAGCAGAGCGAATATCGCCGGGAGGGACGATAAACCATGATGAAAGTACGTCAGGGCCTTCGGCGCAGGCGGGGCAGCCGGCTTCTGATCGCGCTGATCGGGCTGGCGACCTACGCGGCGCTTCTGGCCATGCTCTTTGCGGTGTTTACGCCGGAGAGATATGATCTGGTGGCCGGACAGGTGTCGCCGATCACCGTAACGGCCAGCAAGGACGTTGTGGACAGCGTAACCACGCAGCAGATGATCGACGAGGCCGTGGCGGCCGTGCCGGTCAACTATACGCTGGACGAGACGGTTCAGCCGGCGGTGCTGGAGAGTCTCAGGGGCGATTTCGACGCGCTCAATCAGATCCGCGGCTGGGATCTGGGATCGGACGGCGCCGTGGACGCGGCCACGCTCACCCGCGCGCGGCAGATGCTGCTGGGCGCCGATCTGACCGCCGAGGACATCGCGCTGATCCGCGGCCTTTCGGACGACGATTTTAACACGCTTGAAAGCGACGTGATCGCCGTCGTGGACGAGCTGCTCACGGCGAAGATCGCGCAGGGCGGCGAGGACGAGGCGGTCAGCAAGCTGGAGCGCGAGCTGACGGCGCGCGAGACCTACTCCGCGGAGCTGGTCGATCTGTGCAGCCGCGTGGCTTCCTCCGTGATGCAGGCCAACATGCTGCTGGACGAAGCGACCACCGAAACCAACCGCCAGAAGGCCATCGATTCCGTGGAGCCGATCGTCTATCTGAAGGGGCGCAACATCGTCAAGTCGGGCGAGATCATCACCCGCGCGCAGATCGCCATGCTGGACAGCCTGGGGATGCTGGCCGGCAATCATTCGATCGACGTGCTGATGTATGTGGGCGTGGGGCTTTTAGTGCTGCTGCTGCTGTCCACGATCGTGGTCTATCTGGCCATTTATGAAAGGGACATGCTGAAGGACGCGGGGCGCATGGCGCTGCTGGCGGTCATCATGCTGACAACCTGCGGCCTCAGCACGCTCGTTCAGGCGCTCAATCCGTTCCTGATGCCCGTGGCCATCGGCGTGATGCTGACCGCCGCGCTGCTCAGGACGCGGCTGGCGCTGGTGGTGAACGTGGTGCTCGCCGTGCTGTGCGGCATCATCAGCTCGGGCGTGAGCGGTTCGCTTTCCTCCTCGATGATCATCGTCATGATCGCCGGCGTGATTTCCGGCTCGCTGTGCGTGGCCGTCATTCACGGCAAGACGCAGCGCGTGTTCATGCTGCTCGCCGGCCTGCTCGCCTGCGCGGTCAACGTGCTCACGACGCTGGCGCTGGGGCTGATCACCGAGGTGGATACGGGCAAGGTGCTGGTCTGGGCGGCCTGGTCGGGCGGCAGCGGTATTCTGTCGGGCGTGTTGAGCATCGGCATACAGCCGGCGCTCGAGTGGATATTCAATCTGGTCACGCCGGCCAAGCTGATGGAGCTGAGTAACCCCAATCATCCGCTCATCCGGCGCATGATTCTGGAGGCGTCCGGCACCTATCATCATTCGATCATCGTGGCCAACCTTGCCGAGGCCGCGGCCGACGCGATCGGCGCGAACGGCCTGCTGGCGCGCGTGGGCGCGTATTATCACGACGTGGGCAAGCTCAAGCGCCCGCTCTACTTTAAGGAAAACCAGATCGGCGACAATCCGCACGACCGCACAGACCCGCTGGTGAGCGCGGCGATCCTGACCGCGCACCCGACCGACGGCGTGCTGCTGGCCGAAAAGTACCGTATGCCCCAGCCGATACTGGACATCATCGCCCAGCATCACGGCGATACGCCGGTCATGTATTTCTATGGCCGCTGCGTGGAGCAGAACGGCGCGGAGAACGTGGACATCGACGATTTCCGCTATCCCGGCCCCAAGCCGCAGACAAAGGAAGCCGCCATCGTCATGCTGGCCGACACCATTGAGGCGGCCGCCCGCACTGCGTCCGACCGCAGCGCCGAGGGGCTGGAAAAGCTCATCCGCAAGCTGATCCGCGGCAAGATGGACGATGGGCAGCTCAACGACGCGCCCATTACGCTCAAGGACGTCGAGCGCGCCACGAGGGCGTTCGTCACCGTGCTGGGCGGCGTGTTCCATCAGCGCATAGAATATCCCGATCTGGTGATTCCGCCCAAGAAGCACAGTAAGGCGCTCGCTGCTTCTGCGGAAGAAGGAGAAAAGCAGAATGCTTGACATTGAATGCTGCATCAGCGATATGCCCGCCTCCGCGCCCGATCTCATGGAGCGCGCGGCTCAGGCCGTGTGCCGTCTGGAGGGCGTGGAAAACGTGGGGGCGTATGTGCGCGTCGTGGACGACGAAACCATCCATGAAATCAACCGCGAACAGCGCGGCGTGGACAGGCCGACCGACGTATTGTCCTTCCCCAGCGTGCGCTATCGCCCGGGCGAGACGGCGCGAGGCAGCGCCGCTCTTATCCGCCGCGAGTACGATCCGGACAGCGGATTGTGCTTCCTGGGCGACATTGTGATTTCGATCGACCGCGCGCGCGCTCAGGCGCAGGAGTTCGGCCACTCTCTGGCGCGCGAGCTGGGCTATCTTACGGCGCACGCCATGCTGCACCTGTGCGGCTACGACCACATGACCGATTCCGACAAGGCGAAAATGCGCGCCATGGAGGATCGCGCCATGCGGGAGCTGGGGCTGACGCGCGAGGACGCGGCCTACGACGATCAGGCGCTGTTCGACGCGGCCTGCAAAATGCTCGATTCGGCCTATGCGCCCTATTCGCATTTCCGCGTGGGGGCGTGCCTTCAGGCGGAGGACGGCCGCGTGTTCACCGGCTGCAATATCGAAAACGCGTCTCTGGGCGCGACCATCTGCGCCGAGCGGTGCGCCGTGTCGAAGGCCGTGTCCGAGGGCGCGCGCCGCTTTACCGCCATCGCCATCGCGGGCGACGAAAAGCCCGCCTGGCCGTGCGGCATCTGCCGTCAGGTGCTGCGCGAGTTCGCCGCGGGCGATCTGCGCGTCATCGTGGGCCAGAGGGGCGGCGCGTTTGAAACGGCGACGCTCGAGGAGCTGCTGCCCCGCTCGTTCGGGCCGGAGGATCTGACGATTTGAGGGCGCGGGGCGGAACTTTGCGCCGCCGGACTGGAGGCGGGCCGTTCGCGTTCATGCGCTGTGATTTCGGCTGTTTTCGGCGGGAAAAGAGCGGGCCTGAAACTTCTCGGGATGCGAGGGGAGGCGTTTTTCATCCGCTTCGGATTGAAGGTTTGCGCCGCTGAGGCTGGGGCTTTCGGTCTTGAGATGATGAAAAGTCCGGTCAGGCTTGCGGCGTGTCTTTTTGAGACGCGCGCCGGAAGCGGCGGATTTAGCCGTCTCGCTTTCGAATTTATTCGAGTTCGTTTATTATCACGATCCCCTGCGCGCAGGCGGCGTTTTGCGGACGCGCCGCCGGGGACGCGCTTTTGCCCGCACGGGAGCAGCTTATGCTCCGCTTGCCCGGAAGAGATCATGACTGACGCACTGCCGGAAGCCGGTGCGCGATGAAAGGGAAGGATATACATATGCAGAACAAGGCGTTTCATTCGGGCTTCGTGGCGATCATCGGCCGTCCCAACGTGGGCAAATCGAGCATCATGAACTATTTCGTGGGCGAGAAGGTCGCCATCGTGTCCAACAAGCCGCAGACCACCCGCAACAAGATCCTCGGCGTGGCCACCGCGCCCGACTGGCAGCTGGTGTTTGTGGACACCCCCGGCCTGCACAAGCCGCGCACCAAGCTGGGCGAGTTCATGATGAAGCAGGCCAGCGACGCGCGCGAGGGCGTGGACGCGGTGTTGTGCGTCGTGGACGCGCAGCACATCGGCGCGGGCGACCGGGCGGTGATGGAGGACGTGCTGAAAATGAACTGCCCGCGCTTTCTGGCCGTCAATAAGATCGACATCGTAACGCCCGAAAAGCTGATGCCGCAGCTGGAGACGCTCAAGGGTCTGGGCTTCGACCAGATCGTGACCATATCGGCGGCGCGCGGCGACAACATGGATATGCTGCGCGACTATCTCGCCGCGGCCATGCCCGAGGGGCCGAAATATTTCCCGGACGACATGATCACCGACCAGCCCGAGCGCCTGATCTGCGCCGAAATCATCCGTGAAAAGGCGCTGCGCCTTCTGCGCGAGGAAATTCCGCATGGCATCGGCGTGGAAATGCTGGCCATCACAAAGCTGTCCGACAGCCTGACCGAGATCCACGCCAACATTTACTGCGAGCGCGCCTCGCACAAGGCGATCATCATCGGCAAGCAGGGACGGATGCTGCACGACATCGGCTCTCAGGCGCGCGCGGACATCGAGCGCATGATGGGCACGCGCGTGATGCTCAAGCTCTGGGTCAAGGTGCGCGAGGACTGGCGCAACCGCGAGAGTGATCTGCGCGCCACCGGCTACGAGGAGTAACGGCCTATGCTCTATACGACCGACGCCATCGTGCTGCGGCACGCCGACTATCGCGACTATGACCGGATGCTGACGCTGTTTTCGCCCGAATACGGCCGCATCGACGCCATTGCCCGCGGATGCCGCCGCCCGCGATCGGCGCTCGTCGGGGCGAGCGAGCTGTTCTGCGCCGGACAGTATACGATCAACGCGTCCGGCGAGCGCCATTCCGTCACGCAGTGCGAGATCAGGGACAGCTATTACGATCTGCGCCTGGATTACGACCGGCTGATGCACGGAATGTACTATCTCAGCCTGGCCGACGCGGCAGCTCTGCCCGGTCAGGCCGCGCCGGATATTTTCTTTCTGCTGCTCAAGGCGCTGGCGCATCTGAGCTATTCGGAGCTGCCCGCCGCGCTGCTGACCGCCTGCTTTGAAATGCGCTATATGCCGCTGATGGGATACCGGCCGCAGATGGATCGCTGCCTGATCTGCGGGCGGCCCGTGGACGGCCCCGCGCGCTTCGACGCGGAACACGGCGGTGTGGTCTGCCTGAACTGTTCCTCGGACGCGCCGCCCATCTCGAACGGCGCGCGGCGCATCATACTGCGCGCCCCCATGACCGACTACAACGTGATCCCCAAGCTGGACGGTCACCCCGACTGGCCCGAGGCGGCGCGGCTGTACCGGCCCTTCGTCGCGCGGCGCATTGATCGGCGCATCAAAATCGACTGGCCGGAGCTGCCCTGATTATCGCGCGCCGCGTATGGGCGCGTTGAGACGGGGCGGGCTTCGGCCTGTTCCTTTACGGTGAGCTGTTCCTGTTGAGACAGTCGTTGGCGCGTCCCGGAGTTGAGCGCGGCGCTTTTTGCGCTGGGATTGACTGTATTTTTGCGTTTTATGTGTATGACAGGGAGGATAAACGATGCTGGAAGCGTATGAACGCCGCCGCGATGCGCTCGAGAGGGCGCTGACTGCCTGCCCGGACGTGAAGGCCGCCGCCGACTGCCTGACGGGCGCGCTTGAGCAGGTGCGCATGGAGACGCGCGTCGTCCTGCCCGACGCCGCCGCGCGCCGCGAGGCCGACCGGCTCTTTGACGCGGCCAAGCGCGCCGCGCTGCTCATGATGAGCGTCACGGAGGCCGACGCGCGCATTGAGGACGGCGGCCAGACAGACCGGCGCGAAAGGCTCGCCGCGATTCTTTCATGGACGGCGGCGGGCGCGGGGGCTGTGCTGACGGCCTGGCTGATGATCGCCGGGCAGACCGCCGCTGCCGTGCTGGCGCTGATTTCCTGCGCGGCGGGGGCGGCGCGCGCCATGCTGAAGCCCGCCGGCAGGGCGCAGACCGTGGTGACGCAGGCCACGCGCCCGAACGTCTACGAGATGATGCGCCTGGCCGACCGGCTGATGGCGTCCATCGGCGACGCGCTGGAGCAGATTGGCCGCGAGCAGAGTGCGCTGCCCGCCGACGCGCCGCGCGTGACCGGCGAGCTGCTCCAGCCGATCCAGATGCTCATGGAGGCGGTCTATACCGGCGATGGAAATTACGCGCTCAAGGCCGCGCCGCAGATCGTCGCCGCGCTGAACGACGAGGGCGTGCGGCTGGTGGAATACTCGCCCGAAACGCGCGAGTATTTCGATCTCTTCCCCGGCACGGAGCCGGATCTGACCATTCGTCCCGCCGTGATGCAGGGCGAGCGCGTGCTGGCGCGCGGCCAGGCGACCGAGGAGATGTGAGGAACGCCGCGCCAAAAGCGTGCGTGGAAGCGCCGCGCCGAGGGCGATGCGCTTTGCGCGTAAACGATATGGTGCGGTGGATTGGCCGCCGCCGCGCGCTTTTCGAGCGCGATTATTCAGCAAAGCAACAGGAGAACATCCGATTATGGAAAATCCGATCATCGAAAAAAACATTCCGGAAAGAGAGAATCCGGCGATCGCCGATTATTTCGGCTTCGATCTGGGCGACGGCGAGAGCGCCGTGGCCTGGATGCGCGCGGGAAAGCGCGTCGAGCCGCAGCTGATCGAGCTGCGCGGGCGAAGAAGCGTCATCACGGCGCTGGCCTCGCATCCGGAACGCGGCCTGTTCATCGGCGAGGAGGCGTGCCATCTGACCGGCGCGGATTGGCTGGAGCTGCGCTTCAAGAGCCGCTATCTCACGGACGAGGCCGGCGCGGGCGCGCTGATCGTCATGTTCGCGCGGGAGATTCTCGCCCAGCTCATGAAGGACGGCCGGCTGGAAAGCCCCCAGACGGCCTGCTTTTTCATCGGCTGCCCCTCGGGCTGGCCGCCGGAGACGCGCGCGGCCTATAAGCGGCTGTTTGAGCGCGCCGGCATGGTCAACTGCGAGGTGATCAGCGAATCGCGCGCGGCGTTCATGTTCGCGCGGGAATCGGGCGAGCTGCGCGTGTCCGACGAGCTGCTGACGCTGCCCACGCTGATCATCGACGCGGGGTCATCGACGATTGATTTCACGTTTGTTTCCGATCTGGCCGAGCGCAGCCTGACGGTGTGCGATTTCGGCGCGGTGAGTCTGGGCGGCGGGCTGATCGACCGGCTGCTGCTGGACAAAAACGTGCGCAGAAGCCCCGAGCGGGCGCAGATCGAGGAGGCGCTCGAGCGCTTCCCGCAATACCGCGCGCGCTGCGAATTTGAGGCACGGCGTGTCAAGGAAATGTACTTTACGCAGGCGGGGCGCGGCGGGGCGAGTCGGGCGGAATCGGCGGTCAAGATCTACGCGGGCCGCAGGCCGCTGACGCTCGATATAGCCTGCAATGACGCGGACATGGCGGCGATCCTCTCGCAGGGCGTGGACTCGCTGGGCGGAATCTCCTTTACGGACGCGTATGAACGCGCGCTGAACGAGGCCGTGAACCGGCTGGATGGCGAAGTGCCGCAGATCATCCTGCTCACCGGCGGCGCGTCGCGCATGCCCCTGATCGGCGATCTGGCGAGGAAGCGCTTTCCCCAGGCGCAGCTGCTGCGCGCGCTGGAGCCGGAATTTTCGATTGCGCGCGGGCTGTGCTATGCGCTGCGCATCGATCAGAAAACGCGCGGCTTCGAGGCGGCGGTGGACGCGCTGATCCGCTCCGACGACATGGAGAACATGGTGCTCTCGCGCCTGAGCGGGCTGTTCACGGCGGTTTCCGCGCCGCTGACCGATCTTATGCTGGACGAGCTGGCGCCCGAGGTGTTCGAGCTGTGGCGCGGCGGCGGACTGAAAACGTTCAACGACATCGGCGCGGAGCTGACGGCGCGTCTCCAGCGCAGGGCGGAGGACGGCCGTCTGGCCGGCGCGCTGCGTCCGGCGGTGAGCGAGTGGGTCATGCGGCTGCGTCCGGACATGGAAATGCTGACCGACCCCATCTGCGACCGATTCGACCTGCCGCGCACCTCGCTGCGCCTGCCCGATACGCTGGGCGTGGGCGTATCTCAGCTCGAGGTGAGCGCCGACGCGCTGCTCAAAACCGACCAGATCAAGGCGCTGATCGACGTGATCGTGGCCTCGCTTCTGGCGGCTCTGCTGGGCGGGAGCGGACTGGCGCTGCTGGCGGCGGGCGCGCCGGGGCTGGCGATCGGCTTCCTCGTGGGCCTGCTGGCCGCGGTCATCGGCACGGAGACGGCCGAGCGGATGCTGCGCAAGGCGGAGCTGCCGCTGACCGTGCGCCGCATGATCACGCCGCGCTTTTTCAAAAAGAGCCTGGACAAGCGCCGCGATGAGATTCGGGCGGGCGTGGAGAGCCAGCTCATGCGCGAGATCGATCCGCCCTCGGAGAACGTGCAGGCCATGGTGCGCGAGATCGCATCGTCCATAGAGGATCAGCTCCGGCGCATGATGGAGCGCGCGGCGCTGATGATCCACTGAAAGAACGCTTTAGGATAAGGCGATATTTGAAGAGCATGGGAGAGGAAGGAACATGGACGTTAAAGTCGGCATGATCAATTGGGACGCGGGATTGACGGAGGACACGTTTTTCGGCCACTGGGCGATGAATTCGCTGGGCTGCGAGAAATGGAAGAGCCGCCTGCCCTATTACGCCGTGAAGGACGGCGACGGCTGGCGCTTTCCCGAGCGCACGCAGCGGGACTATGACCGCGAGTTGCAATTTGCCATCGACGCGGGCATAGACTATTTTGCCTACTGCTGGTATACGGAGGAGGCGCTTGAACCCGAGCTGCCCGGCGGCAATCGGTACGAGGCCATCCGACCCTATATTCACGAGCTCAACCGGGCGCGTCATCTGTTCGAGAGCAGCCCGATGAACGACAGAATCGACCTGTGCGCCATCATACTGGGGATGCACGGCTACAGCGCGGCCGATTGGGAGAAGCTGGCGCTGGCCATGACAAAGCCGTATTATCACAAAATTGACGGCCGGCCGCTGGTGTTCATTTTCGGCGGGTATTGCGTCGACCATATTCAGAATGTGCGCGCGGCGGCGAGAAGCGTCGGTCTGGAGGCGTACGTCTGCATTTTCGGCAACGAGCCGGACGGGAAGGACTATTCTCTGGCGGACGCGGCGTCGACCTATGCGGACGGCTCCTCCGGCGAGAGCGGCTATGCCGCCTTTGCCGAAAACGTGATGAAGAACAACGAGGCGCGCAAAGAATACGGCTTGCAGCTCATTCCCGAGTTTTCGACGGGCTGGAATCCCACGCCGCGCTTTGAGCGCCCCACGCCGTGGGCGGCCTATCCCGACAGAGTCTACGTTGAGGACAACGACGGAAACGGCTTCGAAGCGGCGGCGCGCGCTCTGAAAGCGTGGATGGAGAAGAACAGCCAATTTGTGAAGAGCGGCCATGTGCTTTCGTTCGCCTGGAATGAATTTGAAGAGGGCGGCTATGTCTGCCCGACGCTCGGCGCGGATGGAAAGCCGGACTGCAGGCGGCTCGAGCATTACAAAAGGGCGGTTGAGATTCTCAAGGGAACGGCGCAGTAGCGCGCGGTATAGATATATAAGAAAAGCATGGCTTCCCGCATAGGGAGGGTCATGCTTTTTGCTTGTGCGGCGGGACGCGGACAAAGCGCCGGACGGCATTGAGACGGCCGAACGTCCTTGCAGACGGCCCGCGCAAAGCGAGCGCCCCGCAGAGGAAAAACTCACCTCTGCGGGGCGCTGACTGTATATTTTAGCAGATCACGCCGATCATGCCCAGCTGGAAGCGGGTCGCGCGGCCGCCCTGCGCGAATTCCGGCGCGATTTCGGCGGTATGGCGGCCGGCGGGCAGACCGGAGACGGGCACATCCTCGCGCAGCCAGTCGGTAGCGTTCAGGCCCCAGGCGGGCAGCGGATCGTTCTTGTCGATCCACTCGCCGCCGTCGATGCGGATTTTGTAGGCCGCAAACAGGCCGCCGCTGAGCAGGTGCAGCAGCAGTCCCGTGCCCTCGAACTCGAAGCGCAGGCTGGAGGTCATCGAGGAGGTGCAGAGCATGTGATGCACCGAGGGCAGGCGGCGCTCGTGAACCTGCCGCCACGCGCCGACGCGCTCCACCTGGTCAAAGGGCAGTATGTGGACGTTCTCCCAGTTGTCCGCGTGCAGCGGCGCGGGGAGCGGTATGCTCACGGGCCGCGCCGTGTCGATTTCGCGGCGGAGCAGGCGGCAGACCGGCTCGGCGTACAGGCGGCTGCCGGCATGATCGGGATGCAGCGTGTCGGGCAGCCATTCGTCCCAGCGCAGGAAGCCGTCCATCACCAGATCGAAGGTATAGCGCGCCATGTGGACGCTGCTGAGCTGATAGTGCTCGGCCAGCTCCTCCCAGTCGAGGATGGTCTGAGGCAGCTTGCCCGCGAGCATCGTCTCGTACATGGCCTGAGAGTAGGTGTAGGTCAGCACGACGTCACACACGTCGTTCTTCATCAGCTTGCGCAGTATGCCCTCGCGGCACGCGCCCCACGCCTTTTCGCCGTCGTTGACCGCCGTCTCGACAAAGACCAGATCGCAGTTGTAGGCGAGAATGTCGTCCTCGACGCGCAGTATGGCGTTGAGCGATCCGGTCGCGCCCTTGGCGGCGTTTTCCTCATCGACGATCAGGCCGGGAAATTCGGCGACGAACCAGTCGATGATCTTGCCGCTCCAGCGATGGCCGTCGGCGACCGGCTCGGTGATCGAGCCGCCGATGAAGCCGATGGTGATGTGGCCGCGGCGGATGGCCTCGGCGGTGTGATAGAGCGGGCGGCGGGCATGGATATACTGCGTGCAGTCTCTCATGGGAATGATCTCCTTTCGGGTGAAGAAAGTCTGCGCCCCTGAAGCGCGCGTTTGAAAAGCAGCTAAAGCGGTGATTTGGCGCGTTTTTTCACTTGACGGGGTTCCCGGCTCCGCGCCGGGGATGAAGGCGCGCGCGAACCGTTCCTATCATACCACGCCGGCGGGGGTGAGCGCAACACAAAAAAACCGCCCGACGGCGTTCGTCAGGCGGGATGAATGTCATTCGTCCTTTTTGCTCTTTTCGGGTCTTTTGTCGGATTTATCGCTCTTTTCATCGTCTGCGTCCGGCTCATCCGGATGCCTGGAGACGGTCGCCCATTCGACGCGGTGATCGGTCAGCTCCTCCACGCGGATGTGCAGCCCGAAGCAGTCCACCTCGGGATGACTGCCGTCCTCGGGGATGGCGGTCAGCTGGCTGAAGATCAGCCCGCCCAGCGTGTCGAATTCGTCCGATTCGATCTCCTCCACGCCGATGGTTTCGCACAGCCGGTCCAGCTCGACCGAGCCGTTGACGCGCCATGTGCCGTCGCCCTGCGCGATGATGTCGGCCTTGGCCTGCGGGTCGAACTCATCGTAGATGTTGCCCACCAGCTCCTCAAGCAGATCCTCGAGCGTGATCAGGCCGCTCGTGCCGCCGTATTCGTCCACGACGATGGCCATGTGGCACTTGCGGTTCTGCATTTCGCGGAAGAGCACGTCGGCGCGCACCGATTCGGGGATAAAGTAGGCCGGGCGCAGCAGCTCGCGGATGGTCTTGCGCTCGCCCTGGGGACGGCGCGCGTTGAGCAGATAATCGCGCGTGGTCAGTATGCCGAGGATGGAATCGATGTCGTCCTCATAGACGGGGAAACGCGAAAAACCGGTTTCGCGCACCAGATCGACGAATTCCTCCTCGCTGGTGTCCACGTCCACGGCGGTCACGTCGGTGCGATGGATCATGCAGTCCTCGGCGGTGGTATTGTTGAACTCGAGGACGTTCTCGATCAGCTCTTTTTCGCTGCTCTCGATCGCGCCCTTTTCCTCGCCGATGTCCACCATGGCGAGGATTTCGTCCTCGGTGACGTTTTCCTCAGCCTTTTCGGGATCGGCGCCGCTCATGCGGATCAGCCGCCCCGCCACGGCGCTCGAGAGCGCGGTCATCGGCCGGAACAGCCAGCGCACGAACATCATCGGCGAGAACAGCGAGAGGATCAGCGAATCGACGTGCATATTGGCGACGCGGCGCGCCCACTCGATGCAGAAGAGCCGCACGAGCGTGTAGAGCGCGAGCAGCACGGCGATCAGGCACAGCGCGCGGATCAGCGCCTCGGGCGCGCCCTTCATGGCGGGCAGAGCGAGCAGCGCGTTCGAGAGCGGACGGCTCATGTACATTCCGCTGAGGAAGCCCAGCAGCAGCAGCGTCATATGGCGGGCGCACTGTATGCCCTCGCCGAGGCCTGCGCAGTCGTCCAGCCGTTTGAGGATGGAGCGCGCTCTGCTTTCTCCTTCGTCGGCCAGGTGTTCAAGCCGGGATTCGCTGAGCGAATCGGCGGCGGTTTCCATCAGAGTCAGCAGCAGCGTGAGCGCAATGAGGCAGAGCGGCCAGATCAGCGTCGGCCACAAGGGAACGGCATCCAAGATCATTCCTCCTAAAGTTCAGTCGTATAGAATAATACAGTCTATTATAGCATGGCGCGGGGCGGTCTGTACAGACCAATCGTAAACTTTTTGAGACAATTTCGGGTTGAATTTCCATTCTTTGTGTGATATAATAATGCCGGATTCTGGGTACTGCCCCCACAAAAAGAAAACGCGCCGCCATGAGGAGGGCGCGGAAAGGCGGAAACAGATATGAGACTTCAGAGAATCAACGAGGCCGAGGCCATCATCGAGCCGTTTTTCGACGGCAGCGACAGCAGCCGCCCGCACAACAAAATTTCCCAGCTGACCCATTACGACATAAAGCGCTCCGATCCCGACGCGGTGACCGCCGAGCAGGACTGGTGCGGCGTGCGCGTGTTCATGCACGCCGGCGCAAGGCGCAGCGTTGAGATGACGCGCGCGTGCGATTTGGACATTTCCGATTTTGACATATTCCGCGTGTTCGGCACGGCGGCGGCCAGCGTCTATCAGACCATCCGCGCGAAGATCGACGGCGCGTGGACGACGCTGTGCGACCGCGAGAGCGGCCCGGACGAAACGGTGGAGCGCGATTATCCGATCAGCGGGCGAAAGCTCGAGGCGCTCACGCTCATTCTCGAGAGCGACGGCGAAAAGGACTGCGGCGCGCAGTATCTCTGGCTGGGGCTTTCGAACGCGCGGCGGCAGGCCGAGATGGAAGCGCGCAAGAGCGTCTTTACGCCCGACTGGCCGGATATGCTGGTCGAGGACGGCGAATTTGAGCCGCAGATCGGCATCATGTTCGGCAGGGAGGACGTGGAGGCCCTCCGTGCGCGCGTTCATGCCGGCGCGCTCAAGCCGCTCTACGACGCGTTCCTCAAAAAGACCGAGGAATATCTCACCTGGGAGCCGGAAAAGGACATCGGCACCTACATTCCGCATCCCGACAGCCGCTGGACGGCCAAGCGCGACATGGGCAAGAAGGACACATCCTATCAGATGGGCGCGCTGGCCTTCGCCGGTCTGATTGAAAAGCGCGCCGACATGATGAAAATGGCCGTGCGCATGGCCCTGAGCGCTGCCCACTGCGAATACTGGACGGAGAGCATCATGGGCGCGCTGCCCGGCTGCGGCTGGCATCATCGCTCCTTTACGGAGGAGGTCTACTGCCGCGGCTGCGCGCAGGTGCTCGACTGGGCGGGCGGCTTTTTGACCCCCTATGCCCGCGAGATTCTGGTGGACGCGATCGCCATGAAGGGACTGCCCCGCATTGAGTCCGACTTCAAGCGGCAGGAGTACATCCGCGGCATGAATCAGGGCATCGTGTTCAGCAGTGGCCGCGTGTTCGGCCTGATGGCGTGCGCGCACTTTTATCCCCGCTACGGCGCGCAGGTGCTCGAGGCCGAGCGCGATCTGATGGAAATGATCGGCAACTACATCATGGCCGACGGCGGCACGCCCGAGGGCCCGTCCTACTGGAGCTACACGTTCGGCCAGGTCATGCCGATCCTCTATCTGCTCTCCCGCTTCCACAAAAAGCCGTTCGGCAGCATGCTCACGCCCGCGCTGGAAAAGACCGGCCGCTATGCGCTCTCGCTGCTCTCCGACACCGGCGACGGCGCGGCGGCGATCAGCCTGAACGACGCGCATCATGGCACGCGCTATTCCGCCGATCTCATGGCCTCCTTCTATGCCCTCACCGGCGACGAGGTCTATCTGCGTCTGGCCGCGGTCAACCTCCAGCATTCGGCGGGCACGCCCTATCTGTTCATCATCATGCCCGACAGTCTGCCCGCGCCCGCGCCGTTCGTTCAGGAGGGCTTCTTCAGCTTCCCGGCGATCGGGCAGACGCGCATTATCCGGCGAAGCGAGGATTTTGGCCGCACCAGCCTGAGCTTCTTCTGCGGGCTGGCCGACGTGGGACACTTCCATATGGACAAGGGCAGCATTGTATTGCAGGCCGCGGGCGAGGAGCTGCTGATCGATCGCGGCGTGCTGGGCTACGCGCATCCGGATTCACTTCTGTGCGGTATGCCCGAGTATCACAATCTGCTCATGCCCGAGCTGAGCGGCGCGCGGCCCCGCCAGAAGCCCACCCGCGACGGCGCATATCTCGTGAGCGCGCAGTATGAAAACGGCGCGTTCACGGCGGAGGGCGACGTGACGAAGGCGAGGAACGACGAAC
>SFOF01000092.1 GCA_004552515.1 Clostridiales bacterium | reverse complement strand
GTCGGAGAGGACGTGATCGAGAACATGGCCTCGCCCACGCCGGGGATGGACAGCATGGCGCACTGGCCGGGCAGATAATGCTCGACCGCGCGGCCGCCGCCGATCGCCTGGACGCGGAAGGTCTTGATGTCGGGGGTGTCGACGCGAATGTCGGTCACCACGCCGAGCTTCGGAATTTGCGCTTCATGTATCATTTCTTCTGCCCTCCAAGCGTCTTCATGACCTTCACAATGTTCATGTGAATGGGGCATTTCTGCACGCAGCGGCCGCAGCCCACGCAGGAATACAGGCCGTCGTTATTCATCGGGTAGTACACCAGCTTGTGCATGAACCGCTGGCGGAAACGCTGCATCTGAGTGGGGCGGTTGGTCGCCGCGGCCATCATGGTGAAGTCGGAATACATACAGCTGTCCCAGCAGCGATAGCGCTGCACGCCGTGGCCGGTGTCGTAATCGCGGATGTCATAGCACTGGCAGGTCGGACAGGTGAAGGTGCAGGTGCCGCAGCCCAGGCAGGCCTCGCTCAGGCTCTCCCACTCGGGGCGCGCGAAGATTTCCTTCATGTGTTCGCCGTCGAAGCCCTCGAGAGACAGCCCGGAGAAGGGCAGCGCCTCGATCTCCTTCTTCACGCGATCCTGCTCGGCCTTAACGGCCGCATCGTCAGTCTCGGTAAAGAGTTCCTTCACACTCTCGGTCAGCCTTTCGCCCTTTTCGGTGCGGGGCAGCCAGTACATTTCGTCGTTCACGATCCAGGCCGTCACGTCGCCGTCGGCGGGATTGGCCGCGTCGATGCCGAACACGGAGCAGAAGCAGCTCTTCGCCGGCGCGGAGCAGGCCAGAGTTACAATCGTGCCGTTTTCGCGGCGGGCGGCATAGAACGAATCGACCGGCTCGGCCAGGAACACGCGGTCCAGCACGGCAAAGGCGCGCGCGTCGCAGGCGCGGACGCCCATCAGCACGAACTTCTCCTTCGACAGCTCCTGCTCGATGATCTCAATGGACTTGCCCTCGACATTGAAGGCCACCATGTTCTCGAGCTGGGGGAAGAACAGATTCTTGGGCGATTTGTTGGTGTTCTGAACGGTCAGGCGAACGTCCTCGCCCTCGGCCCAGCGCCAGTAATCGACCTTGTCGTTCTTCTCAATGGGCAGATACAGGGACTGCTGCGCGGCGAGGGCCTTGTACAGCGCCTCGATTTTGCTCATATTCAGCTTCAGCATCACTCTCTGCCTCCTCTCTCATAGACAATGGAGGGTTCCGCATCGGTCTTGGTGTAGTTGATCAGCGGATGGCGCTCGTTGACCGATTCGCCGGCCTGATAGTCGCCGTAGATCTCGTCAATATCCTTGATGAACTTGCGGTTGAGCAGGTGCAGCGGGATATTCTGAGGGCAGACGCGGCTGCATTCGCCGCAGTCCGTGCAGCGTCCGGCCACATGGAAGGCGCGGATGATGTGGAACATTCTCTCCTCAAACTCGTTGGCGTTGACCTTGGCGGACACGCCGGAGGCGGCGTTGTCAAACACGCACTTGTTGCAGGAGCAGGCGGGGCAGACGTTGCGGCAGGCGTTGCAGCGGATGCACTTGCTCAGCTGGCTCTGCCAGAAGGCGAAGCGCTCCTCGGGGGTCATCGCCTCCAGCTCGGCCACCTTGCTGAAGCGGTTGCCGCCGAATTCCACGCGGGATTCCTCGTCGTCGATCACTTCGTCGGAGACGGCGAAGGTCTTGCCCTTGCAGTCCTGACACTTGCCCAGCATCAGCTCGAGGCGCTCCTTCTTCTCGCCCTTCGCCGCGGCCGCCTCGACCTTTTCATGATCGAGCATCCCCTTGCAGCCCACGCCGATCACATAGACCTTTTCGCGGTCCACGCGGTGCTCGGCCATGAGCTGGTTCATGCTCAGCGTGTCGCAGGGCTTGAGGAACACGAGGGTCTTGCCCTCTTTTTTGCCGGCCTTGATGAGGTATTTGCTCAGGTTCGCGCCGGAATAGTCGCCATAAACCAGGTTTTTCAGCTCGTCGGCGGTCTCGAAGAAGGCGGGCGTCAGGTCGTAGTCGAAATCGCCCTTCTCCCAGCCCAGAACACGCTGAACGGTTCCGTCAGCGAGCAGAGCCGCCGCTCTGGCAGTCATCATTTCAGCGATTCTTTGCATCTCAGATCCCCCAGCTTCACATTCTCACCCAGTTCGGTGATGGTCTTGACAAAATCGTTCATCGTCGCGGCGAACTTCGGGCCTTCAGCGGCGGACACCCACTCCACGCGGGTGCGGCCCTTATCGACGCCCATGTAGTCCAGCATACTGAAGAGCATGGTCATGCGGCGGCGGGCATAGTAGTTGCCGCTGGTGTAGTGGCAGTCGCCCGGATGGCAGCCGCACAGGATCACGCCGTCGGCGCCGCGCTCAAAGGCGCGCAGGATAAAGAGCGGATTGACGCGGCAGGAGCAGGGCACGCGCACGATTTTCACGTCCGCCGGGTAGGCCAGACGGCTGCTGCCCGCCAGATCCGCGCCGGCGTAGCTGCACCAGTTGCAGCAAAACGCGACGATTTTGGGTTTCCATTCAGTGTTCATCGGCATATCGCATCCACCTCCGCCATGATCTGCTTGGTGCTGAAGCCGTTCAGATCCATCGCGCCGGACGGGCAGGTGACGGTGCAGGCGCCGCAGCCCTGGCAGACCGCCGGGTTCACCTGCGCCACTCTGCGCACCTCGCGCACGCCGGGGCCGCGCACTTCTTTGTCAATATAGGTAATCGCGCCGTACGGGCAGACCTTCTCGCACTGAGAGCAGCCGTTGCAGATCAGCTCGTCCGAATGGGCGACGCACGGATTGTTGACCAGCGCGTCCTTGTTCAGAAGGCCGATGACCTTCGCGGCCGCGCCGCTGGCCTGAGCGACGGTTTCGGGAATATCCTTGGGGCCCTGGCAGACGCCGGAGAGGAACACGCCGGCTGTCGGGCTTTCGACCGGGCGCAGCTTGGGATGCGCTTCGGTGAAGAAATCGTTGGTGTCCATGCTGGCGGTCAGCATGGTAGCGATGGAGCGGGCGCTGGGATCCGGCTCGATGGCCGCGGCCAGCACAACCAGATCGGCGTCGATTTTGATCTGCTCGTTGTTGATCAGATCGCTGCCCTGAACCAGCAGCTTGCCGTCATGCTCGGCAACCTTGCCGACCATGCCCTTGATGTAGTCCACGCCGTACTGCTCGACCGCGCGGCGGTAGAACTCGTCGAAGTTCTTGCCGGGGGTACGCACGTCGATGTAGAAAACGTGTACGTCGGTGTCCGGATACTTTTCACGGATCAGCATGGCGTGCTTGGCGGTGTACATACAGCAGATCTTGGAGCAGTAGCTCTTGCCGCCCTTGGTGCTCTGATCGCAGCGGGAGCCGACGCACTGCACAAAGACGATCGTCTTGGGATGCTTGCCGTCGGAGGGGCGCAGCAGCGTGCCCTTGGTGGGGCCGGCCGCGTTCATCAGGCGCTCCAGCTCCAGGCTGGTAATGACGTCGGGATTGCGGCTGTAGCCGAACTCGTCCATCTTGTCCACGCTGATCGGCTTATAGCCGGTCGCCGCGACGATGGCGCCGTACTGGCGCTCGATGATCTCGTCCTGCTGCTCAAAGTTGATCGCGCCGGCGGAGCAGTTTTTCTGGCAGATGCCGCACTTGCCGGTCTTGAAGTGCAGGCAGTTGGTCGCGTCGATGGTCGCGACGTTCGGGATGGCCTGCGCAAACGGGATATAGACCGCGCCGCGGGTGTTCAGGCCCATGTTGAACTCATTCTTCGCCTTGCGGGAAGGACACTTTTCGGTGCAGACCGCGCAGCCGGTACACTTGGTCGTATCGACATAGCGCGCCTTCTTGCGGATCTTCACGGTGAAGTTGCCCACGAAGCCCTTGACCTCTTCAACCTCGGAATAGGTCAGCAGATCGATCTTCTCGCTCTGGGAGCACTCGACCATCTTGGGGGTCAGTATGCAGGCCGCGCAGTCCAGCGTCGGGAAGGTCTTGTCCAGCTGCGCCATACGGCCGCCGATGGTGGGCTGCTTTTCGACAATGTCAACCTCAAAGCCGGCCTCGGCGATGTCCAGCGCCGTCTGGATGCCCGCGATGCCGCCGCCGATGACCAGCGCGCGCTTGACCACGGGGGTGGAGCCGGCGACCAGCGGCGCGTTGAGATGCACCTTGGCCACGGCCGCGCGAGCGAGGATGATGGCCTTCTCGGTGGCCGTCATCATGTCCTTGTGGATCCAGGAGCACTGCTCGCGGATGTTGGCGATTTCAACCATGTAGGGGTTCAGGCCGGCCGCCGCAGCCGTCTTGCGGAAGGTGGCCTCGTGCATACGCGGAGAGCAGGAGCAGACCACAATGCCGGTGAGCTTGTACTCGGCGATGGCGCTGCGGATCTTCGCCTGTCCCACTTCGGAACACATATACTGGTAATCGGTCGCGTAGACAACGCCGCTCTCGTGGCTCATGGCCTCGGCTACCGCCTTGACGTCCACAGTGGCCGCGATGTTGCTGCCGCACCAGCAGACAAATACGCCTATCCTTTGCATTTCGTTCTACGTCTCCTTATTTGCTGTACTTGCGCATCGCGCTGACCAGCGCCTGCTGCGGGATGGAATCGTCCTCATTCACGAAGGCGGGCAGATCGTCGCTCTTCATGTGGTTCATGCCCTGCTGGCGGATGACCATCAGGCGCACCGCCTCGATGAGCTTGGCCGGCTCGACGTTTCTCGGGCAGCGCTCCAGGCACGCAAAGCAGGTCAGGCAGCGATAGAGCGATTTGGACTTCATCAGCTCTTCAATGCGGCCCTTTTCAACCATGGCCACAAACTGATGCGGATGATACTCCATCTCGTCGTACGCGGGACACGCGCCCGAGCACTTGCCGCACTTCATGCACTTGCGGGGATTCACGCCGCTGATCTCGAGGATCGTCTGGCGCAGCTCCATATTCTGATCCATGGCCGTTAATCCTCCTTTACGCCCAGCGCCTCGGCGAGCAGCTCGGTGAAGTACACCGTGGGCAGCCTGTCCTCGGGCGCGTTCTGCTTGAGATTATACATACACAGAGGACACGCGGTGATAATCATCTCGGCGCCCTTGCCCGCGGCGGAGGCGTGGATCTTCGCCACCTGATTGCGCGCCTCGGCGCGGTTCTCCAGCGCGACATAGCCGCCGCAGCACTCGTTGCGGTAGGGATAGACGACCGGCGTGGCGCCGATGGCCTTGATGAAGTCCTCAATGATGGTGGGGTTTTCCGGATCGTCGAAGGCCATCTGCCTGCTGGGGCGCAGCAGGAGACATCCGTAATACGCGGCGATCTTTCTGCCCTTGAGCGGCTTGACGACGTGCTTCTTCAGCTCGTCGAAGCCCAGCTTGTCGCGCAGCACCTCGAGATAGTGGAGCACCTCCGTCTCGCCCGAGTACGGCTCGTCCAGCTGAAGGTAGTTGTTGGCCTTGGTGCGGAAATTCTCGTCGGCCTTGAGATCCTCGTTGGTGCGCTTGATGACGTGATGGCACGCCGAGCACAGCGTCACCAGCGCGTCGCCGCGGTCGCGGGCGGCCGCCAGAGCGCGCACGGCGGACAGGCGGGTGGCAATCTCGTCGCTGGCCTGCGGATAAACCGCGCCGCAGCACTGCCACTCGTCCAGCTCGTCCAGCTGAAGCCCCAGCGCCTCAAACGACTTGCGCGCGTACTCGTCCAGATCACGCGCCTTGTTCTTGAGCGTACATCCCGGATAGTAGCTAAATTTCATATTGTTTACTCCTTGCCGGCGCGTCAAAACGCCGTTCTCAAAAGCAGGCTTCGAAATGGCGATCGGTTCGTTCTTTTCAAAGCACGCTTTTTGTGAGAACGCGAAACGGGCGCCGTTTTATGGTCAATAGGTCAGCGCTTCCATGGCCGCCTTCATGGCGCGGCCGCTCGCGCGCAGCTTTTCGATCTCCTCGTCGGTCATGCTGACGAGCAGCTTGCCCTTGATGCCGTGCGGGCCGACGATGCAGGGGGTGCTGATGCACACGTCGTCCACGCCGTATTCGCCGTGCATCATCGTGGAGACAACCGCCACGCCGTTGTCGCACATATCCAGCATCTCGATGATCCGACACACGGACACGGCGATGGCGTAATAGGTCGCGCCCTTGCGCTTGATGACCATGCCGCCGCTCTCGCGCACATACTTGACGACGTCGTCATAGTCGATATCAAACTTTCGGCCGCCGAACGCGCCCCTGCAATAGTCGTCGATCTTCACGCCGGCCACGGTCGCCATGGACCACGGCACGAACGAGGTGTCGCCGTGTTCGCCCAGCACGAAGGCGTGAACGTCCTTCTGGTTGACGTCCAGCTTCTCGGCCAGCGTGGCGCACAGGCGCGCGGAATCCAGCTGCGTGCCGGAGCCGATGATGCGGCTCTCCGGAATCCCGGAAATCTTGGTAAACACATAGGTCAGGATATCGACGGGGTTGCTGACGATGATATAGATCGCATTGGGGGCGTATTTGGTGATCTGCTCCGTGATGCTCTTCAAAATGTTGACGTTGGTCTGCGCCAGCTCAAGCCGGGTCTGGCCGGGGCGGCGGGCAATGCCGGAGGTGATGACCACGATGTCGGAATTGGCCGCGTCCGGATAATCGCCGGCGTGGACGTAAACCGGCTCGCAGACCGGCGTCGCCTGATAAATATCCATGGCCTCGCCCAGCGCCTTTTCCTTGGCGACATCGACGAACAGAATCTCGGACGCCAGGCCCTTAACGGCCAGCGTAAAGCCGATCGTCGCGCCCACGTTGCCGGCGCCAATGATAGTAACCTTCTTGCCCATGTGAATCCCTTCCTTTTTGCAGTGAATCGCTTCTGACGCTTTTTCAGCTTACGATTACATTTTATCAGATGGCCATGCAATTTTGAAATATAAACTCCGAATGTTGATATTCAATTATCAATTCGCATCCCCGGAAGCGCCCGCCCCTCCGCGTTAATTTCGGGCCTGAGTCTGATAATAAATGGCTTTATCGGCTCATTCTTTCCCTGCTTTTTGGAATTTCTGTTATTTCCTGATTTTTCGACAAAAAAATCGCGTCGAATACAGCTATTCATTTTTAGAATATGCTTTTTCTTTCAGCGGTCGCTCGCCCGGAATGTGACCTCGTTCTTGGCCGCGTAGAGCCGGTTGACGAAGCGGCGCTCCAGCTCGCCCAGCAGCTTGCCGTGCCGGAAGATCAGCACGTCCTTCCAGCGGCGGGCCGTGCCGGGGCAGCGGCGCTGAACCAGCCCGAACCGGGTCAGACGCTTCGAGGGCGTCGGCGAGGCCCACAGATACGCGTCGGGCACAATCGAGAGCAGCTCCAGCCGCTCGGACTGCGCGTTGACGAAAATCACGCGGCTGTCGCGGTCGTTTTCCTCCTCGCCGCCGGTCAGATAGGGCGCGCGGCCGTCGTCGGACTGGATCTCGATATAGCCCTCCAGCTTGTCCTCGCTCAGCCGGTCGATCGCGGCGATGGGACTGTCCTGCCCCGCGAGGATCAGCGGCTCAAATTCCCAGATAACCTCGCTCATCAATCCGTTATTCTTGAGATAATCGGCAAAATACGTCTCGCGCGCGGCGGGATAGCGGATCACCGCCAGCCTGTATCGGCCGTCCTGCACGCCGCGCATGGCCTGCATGGCGTCGGTTTCCTCAACGCTGAGCCGCGCGCCGGATTCGATCTTCGTATCGGCCGTCAGCGCGAGCAGCCCCTGCAGGAGATAGTCGGCGTGCGGCAGCGCCGCGCTGAGCACCGGCCCGCGTCCGTCATCCGGCCGTGAAAGGCGCTCCATCTTGTCCACCTGAGCCAGCGCCTCCTTGGCATAGGCCAGGAACTGCGCGCCCTTTTCCGTCGCCACCGTGCCGCGCGGCACCTCCACCGCATAGCGGAAATGCTGCGTATTCATGCGCTTTCCTCCCCCTTTTCCGATTTTCAAAAAGCGGGGCGCCGGTTTATCTCCGCCGCCCCCGCGTTCCGCGCGCCGCCAAGCTCCCTTTTTATAGCTCTCCGTCAAGGCTTGCGCGCTTTTCTATCCTTATTAATATGCGCCCGCCGCCGCTTCCTCATGCCGCGTCTTTGGACGGAGCGCCGCCCGTCAGGCCTGCGCCGTCCGCGTCAGCCGCGCCACACATTCGACATGCTCTGTCTGCGAAAACATATCGACGGGCTTGATATACTCGAGCCGATAGGCTCCTTCCTCCGTCAGGCGCTGTATGTCGCGCGCCATGGTGCCGGGATTGCAGCTGACATAGACCACGCGCGATATCTGCCCCTTGACGATCGCCGAAAGCAGACGCGCGTCAATGCCCTTGCGCGGCGGATCGACCACCAGAACGTCCGGCCTCAGGCCCTGGTCGATCAGCTCAACCACCTTCACGCCCGCGTCGCCCGCATAGAACTCGGCCTTTTCCCAAAGTCCGTTGCGATTGGCGTTCTCCTTGGCGTCCTCAATCGCGCCCTCGTTCAGCTCCACGCCAATGACCCGCGCGGCGTCGCGCGCCAGCGCCAGCGAAATCGTGCCGCAGCCGCAGTAAGCGTCCAGCACAAATTCGCGGCCGGTGAGCGCCGCGGCCTCGCGCACATACTCATAGAGTCTGTCGGTCTGCACCATATTGACCTGAAAAAATGTGCGCGGCGAAATCGCGAACGACAAGCCGGCCAGCCGGTCGATCAGCACGCGTTTGCCCGCCAGCAGGATGCAGCGGCCGTCAAGCGCGTCCGCCGGCCTGTCCTTCAGCACGATCTGATACAGCGAATGAATCTTCTCGCCAAATTCCGTCGAAAGCATACTGATCAGCGGATCCAGCGCCCTGATTCGCCTCGACGTGGTTGAAAGGATCAGCATCAGGCCGTCCGCGCGGCTGACCCGCGTCACGACATGGCGCACGCCGCCGCCTGCGCCGGGGGTGTCCGCAGCCGGAATACAGTAGGCGTGCATCCATTTGTTGATGACGCGCAGCGCCCGCGTGCTCAGGTCGTCGTGCAGAAGACAGTCCTGCATCGGCAGAACGGTGTGAGATTTTCTCTCGAACACGCCCACGCCGGGCGTTCCCGTCCTCGCGTCGGTGGCCACGGCAAATTCGCCCTTGTTGCGGTATTTCCACGGCTTGGGCGAGGCCTCCGTCGGATAGATGCAGGGATCCTTCAGCCGGCCGATGCGCTCGACCTGCTGCGTCACGATCTGCCTTTTCAGCGCCAGCGACAGGTCATAGGACATATGCTGCGTTTTGCAGCCGCCGCATTGCCCATACAGCGGACAGATCGGCTGCACGCGGTCGGGCGACGGCGTGAGAATTTCCCGGATCCGTCCCTCCAGAATACGGTCGCTCCTGTGAACGATTTCAACGTCAACCGTCTCCCCCGGAAGCGCCATGGGCACAAAGACCACCTGGCCGTCCTCCGTGCGCCCCACGCCCTGCATTTCCGTGCCAATGCCGGTGATTTCCAGAATCATCCGTTTCCCTCCGTTACAGAGACAGCGTCGTCACGAGCTGCTTAAGCTCCGCGTTGAGCGGCCGCTTGACGCCCTGAATTTCGGCGATGGGCGCTTCGATGACGCGGTTCTCCTGCACGCCGACCACCAGACCGGCCCGATCATCGCGCAGCAGCTCCACCGCGCGGCTGCCCAGGCGCGCCGCCAGGATGCGGTCGTAGGCCGAGGGCGTGCCGCCGCGCTGGATATAGCCCAGAACGGTCGCGCGCGTCTCATGGCCGGAGAGCACCTCGATGATCTCCGCCACCTTGGAGCTGGTCAGCTTGTCGCCGCGGATGTCGGAGAGCGCCTCATAGCGCTCGCAGATGGCGGGCAGATCGCTGGTGAGCGACGAGAACGCGCCCTCGGCGAATATGATGATGGTGCTGCGCTTGCCGTTGACCACGCCCCACTTGATGCGCGCGGCCACTTCCTCAACCGACCACTTCACCTCGGGCACCAGCGCAAATTCCGCGCCGCAGGCCAGAGCCGTGTGGATGGCGATGTCGCCGCAGCCGCGTCCCATGACCGTGACCAGGCTGGCGCGCTCATGCGATTCGCTGGTTTCGCGGATGTGGTTGACGCACTCGCAGGCGGTGTTGACGGCGGTGTCGAAGCCCAGCGTCGTGTCGGTATAGGACAGATCGTTATCGATCGTGCCGGGGATGCCGATCACTGGAAAACCCAGCGTGTTGAGGGCGTTCGCGCCGGCAAAGGAGCCGTCGCCGCCGATGACCACCAGGCCCTCGATGCCCAGGGAACGCATATTGTCGATGGCCAGCTGCTGATACTTGGGCTGCAAAAACTCCTTGCAGCGCGCGGTCATCAGCACGGTGCCGCCGCGATGGACGATGCCGCTGACCTTGCGCGCCGTCATGAGCGTGTAATCGTCCTCGGGATTGAGATTCTGCATCAAAAGGCCGTTGTAGCCGCGCTTGATGCCCACGACCGACATATCGTTGGCCGTGGCCGTCCTGACGACGGCGCGGATGGCCGCGTTCATGCCCGGCGCGTCTCCGCCGGACGTCAAAACACCGATTCTCTTCATGTAAGCTATCCTCCCGCACAGACGGTTACAGTCCCCATTCGAGCAGCGCCCTTCGAGCCTCCCGCGCCTCCGAGGAGAGCGCCAGCACCTCGTAGACCTGCTCCTCGGCTTCGCCCGAGAGCGATCTGATCCGGATCATAAATCCCTCGCCCGTCAGCCTTTCGCAGGCCTCGCGCGCCTTCGCCTCGCCATGGACCATCTGGATGACCACCCAGACCGCACTCTTCTTCATGACTGTTCCCGCCCCTCCCGGTCGCCCGGGGAATATGATTTTTCGAAATAATCAAAGCGAGGGAGCCGCAACTCAGGCTGCAGCTCCCTCGCAGTATTGACGCTTAGGCCTTGCCGTTGCAGCCCAGGACGTCGACCAGCTTGTGGCGGACGAGCTCCTTGATGTTGGCGCGCGCGGGCTTGAGGTACTCGCGCGGGTCGAACTTGTCGGGATGCTCGTTGAAGAACTGGCGGATGGTGCCGGTCATGGCCAGGCGCAGGTCGGAGTCGATGTTGATCTTGCAGACGGAGAGCTTGGCAGCCTCGCGCAGCTGATCCTCCGGCACGCCGACAGCGTTGGGCATCTTGCCGCCGTTGTCGTTGATCATCTTGACGTAGTCCTGCGGCACGGAAGAAGAACCGTGCAGCACGATCGGGAAGCCGGGCAGGCGCTTGGAGACTTCCTTCAGCACGTCGAAGCGCAGGGGCGGCGGAACCAGTATGCCGTCCTTGTTGCGGGTGCACTGCTCGGGCTTGAACTTGTAGGCGCCGTGGCTGGTGCCGATGGCGATGGCCAGAGAGTCGCAGCCGGTCTTGGAGACGAACTCCTCAACCTCTTCGGGATGGGTGTAGGAGGCCTCGTGCGCGGCGACCTTCACTTCGTCCTCAATGCCGGCCAGAGTGCCCAGCTCGGCCTCGACGACAACGCCGTGGTCATGCGCGTACTCGACGACCTTCTTGGTGATCTCGACGTTCTCGGCGAAGGGCTTCGAAGAGGCGTCGATCATGACGGAGGTAAAGCCGCCGTCGATGCAGGCCTTGCAGGTTTCGAAATCGGGGCCGTGATCCAGGTGCAGCACGATCGGGATGTCGGGGCAGCAGATGACGGCCGCCTCAACCAGCTTCACCAGATAGTTGTGGTTGGCATAGGCGCGCGCGCCCTTGGAAACCTGCAGGATGACGGGAGCGTGCTCCTCCTGGCAGGCCTCGGTGATGCCCTGAACGATTTCCATGTTGTTGACGTTGAAAGCACCGATGGCGTAGCCGCCGTCGTAGGCCTTCTTGAACATTTCTTTCGAAGTAACCAGAGGCATTAAAAACAACTCCTTTTCAGATGGAATTCTAGAATTCAGTATACCAGTTTTTCCGCATAAAATCAAGCGCCCGTCCCCCGTTTGCATATTAAATATTCATTCGGAAACGGATTTGTTTCGCGTTTTTCGTCCCGCTTCGCGCCATTTTTCCGCCGCAATTTCTCATTCCGGCGCGATTGTCACCCTTTCGTTCCCTATATGCGCTCCGCCGCGCCCTTTTTGTCTAATAAACTTAAATTGACTTATTGCGCCCCGTGGGATAAAATAGAAACGTAAGTCCCATGCGAATGATTTATTGAAAGGAATGACTCATAATGTCCATACTCAAAGGCGCGGCCGTCATCGGCCAGTCCGGCGGCCCCTCTTCCGTCATCAACGCGTCCGCTTACGGCGCCATCAAAACGGCGCTCGACAGCGACGTCATCACCAACGTCTACGGTATGTGCAACGGCATCCGCGGCCTGCTCGACGACAACCTGATCGACATGGCCAAGGAAGATCCGGACGAGCTGGCGCTGATGAAGTACACCCCCTCCTCCGCGCTGGGCTCCTGCCGCTACAAGCTCAAGGATCCCGACGAGGATGACACCGACTATAAGACCATCCTCGAGATGTTCAAGAAGTACGACATCCGTTATTTCTTCTATAACGGCGGCAACGACTCCATGGACACCTGCAACAAAATCTCCAAGTTCATGCTGAAGAACGGCTATGAGTGCCGCTGCATGGGCATCCCCAAGACCATCGACAACGACCTGGCCGGCACCGATCACTGCCCCGGCTTCGCCTCCGCCGCCAAGTACATCGCCACCTCCGTCATGGAAGTGTATCATGATTCCCGCGTGTACGACACCGGCATGATCACCATCATGGAGTGCATGGGCCGTCACGCCGGCTGGCTGACCGCCTCCGCCGCTCTGGCCAACGTGGGCGGCAACGGCCCCGACCTGATCTACGTCCCCGAGGTCGATTTCGATCTGGATTCCTTCACCGCCAAGGTTAAGGAGATCTACGCCAGGCAGAAGAAGTGCTTCGTAGTCGTCTCCGAGGGCATCCACGACAAGGAGGGCACCTTCATCGCCGAGTACGCCAACAAGAACATGGCCAAGGACTCCTTCGGCCACGCTCAGCTGGGCGGCACCGCGGCCTTCCTGGCCAACTACATCAAGGAGCAGACCGGCGCGAAGGTTCGCGGCATCGAGCTTTCCCTGCTTCAGCGCTGCGCCGCGCACTGCGCCTCCCAGACCGACATCGACGAGTCCTTCGCCTCCGGCAAGGCCGCCGTGGACAACGCGATCGCGGGCGTAACCGACAAGATGGTCGGCTTCGAGTGCACCCGTGAGAACGGCAAGTACACCTGCAACATCAAGCTCTTCCCGCTGACCATCGTGGCCAACACCGAGAAGAAGCTGCCCCTCGAGTGGATCAACGAAACCGGCGACGGCATCAACCAGGGCTTCATCGATTACGCTCTGCCGCTGATCCAGGGCGAGACCAAGCTGACCAAGGAAAACGGCCTGCCCCGCTTCGTCCATCTCAAGAAGATCAAGGCTGAACCGAAGGCCTGAGCCAACGCATAAAGCAAAAGCCGCCGCACGTTTTTCGTCGCGGCGGCTTTTGCCGTCAATGTGCTCTTCTCAGCTGTATTAAGGAGGAATTCGCCATGCTTCCCGAGGGATTCGTTTTTCTGGACGAGGCCGTGCCCGGCTCGCTGAGCGACGCCAAATACGCCGGATGCGACAACTTTGTCGGCGCGCCGGTGGACGGCTATCGCGTCGCCCGCGTCGCCGGATCGAAGGAGCTGGCCGAAGCGCTGACCGTCGTCGCCGAAAGGGCGCGCGCAATGGGCTACCGGCTGCTGTTCTGGGACGCGTATCGGCCGCAGCGCGCCGTGGGTCACTTCATCCGCTGGTCGAACGCGCCGGAGGACGGCAAAACGAAGGCCGCGCACTATCCGAACATCGACCGCGCGCAGCTCATCCCGCTGGGCTATGTCGCCGCAAAATCCGGCCACAGCCGCGGCGGCACGATCGACCTGACGCTGACCGATCTGGACGGAAAGCCGCTGGACATGGGCGGCGATTTCGATCTGATGGACGAGCGCTCGCATCACGGCTCCCCGCTCGTTTCGGCCGCTCAGACTGCCAACCGCGAAATTCTGCGCGCGCTCATGACCGGCGGCGGCTTTACCGATTACGAAAACGAATGGTGGCATTACCGGCTGGCGCGCGAACCGTATCCCGAAACGTATTTCGATTTTCCCATTGAGTAAAGTGCACAGACTTCAGTCTGTTTCAACACTTTTCAGCTGCATTTGGCATGGGACGCCCTTGATGATTCGAGGGCGTTCCTTTTTTGTATTCGCGGGACGTTTCAGCGCTTTTCGGGGCGCAATGCGGCGTTTTTCATTCAGACTTCGGTCTGTTTTCATTTGTCGTAAATCGACTTTAGTCTGTTTTCAGCGCCTTTTTTGCTTGTTTCCGGCGCGTTATGTCCGCATCCGATGCGAACTT
>SFOF01000091.1 GCA_004552515.1 Clostridiales bacterium | reverse complement strand
CTTCTCCGCGGCCATGGCGCTGGCCACCGGCATCCGCAGGGAGGGCGCTCCCGCTGTGGCGCGCTATAAGAAGTTCCTCTCGCTGGGCGGCAGTATGCACCCGATCGACCTGCTCAAGGTTGCGGGCGTGGATATGTCCGATCCCGCCTCGGTCGAGACGGCGCTCTCCACGTTCGACGAGCTGGTCAAAAAGTATCTTGAGCTGACGAAAAAGGCGTAAGAATAAGCAATAAACGGCGGGGACGGCGCGTTTTCAGCCCGCCCCCGCGACAGACGAAAAGGGGGACATTCCCATGCGCATGAGACAGGTTCACCTCGATTTCCACACCTCTGAAAAGATCCCCGGCATTGGCAGCGCGTTCTCGAAGGAGCAGTTCCAGAGTGCGCTCAAGGCAGGCCATGTCGATTCCATCACCGTGTTTTCCAAGTGCCATCACGGCTGGGCGTATCATCCCTCCACGGCCAATAGGATGCACCCGAACCTCACGTTCGACCTGCTGGGCGCGCAGCTTGAGGCCTGCCGCGAAATCGGCGTGAACGCGCCGGTCTATCTGTCCGCGGGCTTCGATGAGAAGGAAGTGCTCGATCATCCCGAATGGCTGAACGTGAATCCCGACGGCGTTGAGACGGCGACGTTTTCCAAGCCGCACTATCACCTGATGTGCTACAACACGCCCTATCTGGACAAGCTGTGCGCGCAGGTCGAGGAGGTCATGGAGCGCTATCATCCCTGCGGCGTGTTCCTGGATATTTCCGCGCCCCGCCGCTGCGTGTGCGCCAGCTGCGTCAAGTCCATGCTCCGGCTGGGCCTGAATCCCGACGATCCGGCCGACATTGCGCGCCACGGCGAGATGGTCTATGCCGAATACTGCCGCCGCATCGAAAAATCCGTGCGCAAGTATTCCGACACCGCGACGATCTTCCACAACGCCGGCCACATTACGCACGGCCGCCGCGACATCGTGGATTTCGACACGCATCTCGAGCTGGAGAGTCTGCCCACCGGCGGCTGGGGCTACGATCACTTCCCCATGTCCGCGGCCTATGTGCGCACGCTGGGCAAGGAGTTCCTCGGCATGACCGGCAAGTTCCACACCAGCTGGGGCGAGTTTGGCGGCTTCAAGCACCCCAACGCGCTGATCTATGAGACGGGGCTTTCGCTGGCGCAGGGCGCGGGCTGCTCGATCGGCGATCAGCTGCACCCGAGCGGCGAGATGAACATGAGCACCTATAAGCTCATCGGCGCGGCCTACGAGCAGGTCGAAAAGAAGGAGAAGTGGGTTAAGGGCGCGGTCAACTATGCCGACATCGCCGTACTGAGCTGCGAGGCCTATATGCAGGACGGCCGCAGCGGCGCGGGCAACGACGCCAACGTGGGCGCGAGCCGCATCCTCCTCGAGGAGAAGCAGCTGTTCAACATCATCGATCAGCAGAGCGATTTTGCGCCCTACAAGCTGCTCATACTGCCCGACCGCATCCGCGTGGATGAGGCGCTCAGGGCGCGCCTTGAGGCGTATCTGGCGCAGGGCGGCAAGGTGCTGCTGACCGGCGAATCGGGCGTGGCCGCCGATAAGGACGAGTTCGCGCTCGACGTGGGCGCGCGCTATGTGGGCAGGAGCGCCTATACCGCCACCTACATGATCCCCGAGTACGAATGCGTCAACGGCAGAACCAGCTACGTCATGTACGAGCAGTCCTACGACATCGACGATGTGACCGGCACGGTGTTCGCCGAGCGCAATAATCCCTACTTCAACCGCCAGCCCTTCTTCTTCAGCTCTCACCGGCACACGCCCAACAACCCCGAGGACGTTCAGCCGGCGGCGGTTATCAAGGGCAATATCGCCTATATCGGCTGGCAGGTGTTCCGCGATTACGCCATGGTGGGCGAGCTGCACGTCAAGGAGCTGGTGGCCTATGCCATCGATCAGCTGCTGGGCGACGAGAGGCGCGTGCGCGTGACGCTGCCCGACCGCGGCGTGGTGACCGTGGCGCATCAGGAGGGCCGCGACATCGTACACCTGCTGTTCGCGCACACCACCAAACGCGGCAAGAACGTCGAGGTCATCGAGGACGCCGTGACGCTGCCCAATGTGCAGGTCGCGCTGCGCGCCGACAAAAAGCCCTCGAAGGTCACGCTTGTGCCGCAGATGCAGCCGATCGACTTTACCTATGAGGACGGCCGCGTGCGCTTCACCGTGCCCGAGGTCACGCTCCATCAGATGGTCTGCGTCGAAGAATAAAAATCCATAAAACGAGCGCCGTCCCCGCGGGAATTGCTTCCCATGGGGGCGGCGCTTTGCGTGCGAAATCAGTCCTTTTCGGCAATGACGTATTCGTCGAACAGGCGGCCCTCATAGCCGTAGCCGTTCGGCTCGACGCTGGCCTGATAGCCGCGTCCGGTGAGCGTTTTGCCGTCGCAGGTGACGATCAGATAGGAGCGGAAGTCGTGCTGCTGGTTGACCGGGAGCACGCCAGAGGGGTTGACCGCGCCGTCAGGCTTGCCGTACTTGTTGCCCATGTAGGCGGCCTCGATGTAGTTCACGCCGTCGATCTGATAGCGCTCGTAGACGTGGCTGTGGCCGTAGCTGACGGCGCTCACGTGCGTTTTCTTAAACAGCGGGTGCAGGAACTCGCCCACGGTGTCCACGGGATAGATCACGCGCGCCGGATCGGCGGGATCGGGCCTGGGCTGGCAGAGGAAGGGCTGGGTGTCGTCGCCGCGGTTCATCATGTGCCAGTGCATGATGATCCACTTGAACGGCGCGTGGCTGCTCTCGAGGTCGTCTATGAGCCAGTCGGCCTGACGGCTGCCGCGCTCGATGTCGCCGCGCAGTATGTAGCCGGGCGCTTCCCAGGTCTTCCAGGGGTTGCAGCGCACGACCATCAGCGAGGTGATGTGCATATCGGCGTAATCGAGCGAATAGTAGCGCTTGCCGTTAAAGCCGTATTCCTGCTCGGGATAGTAGGTGCGGAAGAGCTGCATATAGATTTTCCAGGAATATCTTTCAGGCTGCACCGCCCATTCGCGGCTGCCCTCAATGCGCAGATCGTCGTTTTCGTGATTGCCGGGGCAGCAGAAGAAGGGCATATATTGCAGCAGGCGGATGCCGTCGTCATGGCGCTGCATGATGTCGAAGAACGCCATGCCCACCATCTTTTCCGGCTGCCACGCGCCGGGCACGGTGAACCAGTCGCAGGCACGCCACGCACCGTTGATCATGTCGCCCGAGAAGAGTATGAAGTCGTTTTTGTGCCTGCCCAGCTGGTGAATGGTGTGGTCGCAGGGCTTGAAGAGCTGAAGGTCGCTCATCTGCGCGAAGGTGAAGGGCTGTCCCTTTTCCGGCGCGGTGTGGAAATCGTAAATTTCGCTCTCGACGCGCCGGCCGCGCGTGTCCGGGAAGGCGACACGGTAATAGACGCGCTCGCCGGCATGCAGGCCGCGGATGTGCGCCACGAACTGCACGACCTCGATTTCGGGGTTATCCTCGAGATTGGGCGCATAGCCGTCCGCGCGGGCGGGCACGCGCATCCCATGGATGACGAAGCGCTCGGCCTCGACGCTGCGGCCCAGCGCGGGGGTATCGCCGTATTCGATGAAGGCGCGCGTCATTTGCGGGCGGCCGAGAAAGGCGACGTCCATCTCGCTGTCCGGATGCAGCGTCATCAGATAGGGCTGTGTGTAGGCAAGCTCATAGTATTTCATGTCTGTCAATCTCCTTTTGCAGGACGCGGACGGCGGCGACGCATACGCTTCCGTCCCTTTCACATCAAAACAAAGTAAAGTATACCATGCTTCGATGAGAGAGTCAACAAAGCGCGGGAAGAGATAACACGCGGAAAAAATGCGCTTTGTATCGTTCCCATAGCCGCTATTTCGAGGAAAACGATTGCCAAGCACGCGCTTTCGTTGTATACTATATTCTCGGATAGAATTGAAATGAAATGGAGGGTCTGCCTGTGCCCAAGCTGGAGCCATACAGCCGCAGGCTGGATTACAGCTATGCGCTGGGCGTGTTCCCGTGCCTGAATCTGCTCGAGGCGCGCCCCGAGAGCGTGCGGCGGCTGCTTCTGCACCCGGACGGACTGCGCAACGAGGGCGTTTCGCTCCTGCGTGAAAAGTGTCAGGCGCTGGGCGTGCGCGAGGAGTTCGCCGATCGCGTGCTTCGCCGCGAATCGCAGAAGGACAACTGCTTCGCCGCGCTGGTGTTTGAAAAATACGAGGCCGCGCTGAATCCCGACAGGCCGCACGTCGTGCTCTGTCAGATCTCGGACGGCGGCAATCTGGGCACGGCGCTGAGGGCCTGCCTGGGCTTCGGCCTGCGCGACGTCGCCATCGTGCGGCCGTGCGTGGACGCGTTCGATCCGCATGTGCTGCGCGCGTCCATGGGCGCGTTTTACAGGATGAACGTGCGCGTATTTGATACCTTCGAGGACTATCGCGCGCTCTATCCCGATCACGCGCTCTATCCGTTCATGCTGGACGGCGCGAAGACGCTGGGCGAGGTCGCGCCGCATCATGCGGAGAAGTACGCGCTGGTTTTCGGCAATGAGCAGACCGGCCTGCCGGCGCGCTTTGCGTCGCTGGGACAGGGCACGTTCATCCCTCAGTCGAATGAGATCGACTCGCTGAATCTGGCGGTGGCGGTGTCCATCGCCGCGTATGCGTTTACAAACAGCAAAGCCGAATAAGCGAAACAGCTACGGGAGGGTTTAGCCATGGATCAGAAAATTTTTCACGTTGCGGTCATAGGCTGCGGCGGCATCAGCAGGGTTCATATCGCCGCGCTGATGGACATGGACTGCGTTAAGATCGACGCGGTGTGCGATATTCGCGAGGATCGCGTTCAGGCGGCGGCCGCTCAGACCGGCGCGAAGGCATATTCCGACTGGCATGAGGTGGTCGCGCTGCCGGAGATCGACGTGGTGCATATCTGCCTGCCGCACTATCTGCACGCGCCCGTGACCATCGAGGCGCTCTCGCACGGCAAGAACGTCCTGACCGAAAAGCCCATGGCCACCACCATCGAGGACGCGCGCGCCATGATCGCCGCCTCCGAAATGGAAGGCGCGGGGATGCTGGGCGTGATCTTCCAGAACCGCTATAATCCCGCCGTGCAGCACGCCCGCGCAATCATGGCCTCGGGCGAAATGGGCGCGTTCCTGGGCGCGACGGCCTCGGTCTGCTGGCATCGCGAGGTTCCCTATTATCACGATTCCGGCTGGCGCGGCATGAAGGCCACCGAGGGCTGCGGCTCGCTGATCAATCAGTCCATCCACACGCTCGATCTGCTGAGCTATCTGGGCGGGCCGATCGACCGCGTGCGCGGCTCGGTGTTCACCGGCCTTCTGGAGGGCCAGATCGAGGTGGAGGACAACGCCATGGCCGTGGCGATGTACGAGGGCGGCCAGCGCGCGATCATCCACACCACCAACAACAATGTGACCGATTCGCCGGTCGAGGTCAACATCCACATGGAGAAGGGGATGCTCAAGCTGTTCGGGCCGAAGCTGTATTCTGTCGAGAACGGCGAACTGAAGCTCATCGACGCGGGCGACCACAAAAAGACCGTCGGCAAGGGCTACTGGGGCACCGGCCACAGCACGCAGATCGCCGATTACTATCAGTGCCTGAGCGAGGGCAGGCCGTTCTGGATCGACGGCCGCAGCGCGTTCCCGGCGCTGAGCCTTGTGCTGAACATCGTCCGCTCCAGCGAGGAGAAGCGCTGGATCACGCTGGACAGAGCGTAAGAGAAAGAGGATAGACACATCACATGAATACCGAAATCTATAACGCCGTGCGCGCGGCCGTGCGCGAGCTGGTCACGCTGGAGCGCCCCGACACGCGGCGGGTGCGTCTGCTCGTGGTCGGCTGTTCGACGAGCGAAATCGCGGGCGGCAAAATCGGCAAGGCCTCCGTGCCGGAGCTGGGAGGCGACGTGGCGAGCGCCGTGCTGGACGAAGCGCGCGCGCTGGGCGTGGACGCGGCCTTCCAGTGCTGCGAGCATTTGAACCGCGCGCTGGCCGTGGAGCGGGCGACCGCCGAAAAATACGGCCTTGACGAGGTGTGCGCTGTGCCGTGGCCCAAGGCGGGCGGCTCGTGCGCCTCGGCGGCCTACCGGCTGATGAAGGAGCCGGTGCTGGTCGAGTCGATCCAGGCTGACGCGGGGCTGGACATCGGCTGCACGCTGATCGGTATGCACCTAAAGAGCGTGGCGATTCCGATCCGCCTGTCGATGAAGTCGATCGGCGAGGCTGCGCTGTCCGCGGCGCTGACCCGCCCGAAGCTGATCGGCGGCGAGCGCGCGCACTACACGCTCTGAACGGAGGAATACCCGCCATGTACGATATAACGCTGGCCGATTATCCGCGCCTCGACGGCGAGAGGGACGATTCCGCGCGCATCATGCGGGCGATTCGCGACGCGGCAAACGCCGTATTGTATATCCCGCGGGGCGAATATGAGATCGCATCGCCGGTTTATATCGGCAATTTCTGTTCGCTGGCGCTGCACAGCGGCGCGCATTTGAAGGCCGTGCGCGAGATGGACTATGTGCTTCACTGGGACGGCGGCGCGCAGTATGACGATCTCATCGTCTATGACGAGCAGGGCGCGATCTATGACAACGCCAATCTGTTCATATCGGGCGGCGACATCGACGGCGCGGGGCTGGCGAGCTGTCTGTGGATCGAGGGCTATCATCACTTCACGCTGAAGGATATTACGCTGCACAACGGCAAACGGTTCGGCCTGTATACGGGCGGGCATCACGGCTATGAGCTGATCGCGACCAACGTCTATTGCAAGTGTACAATGTCCGGCCTGTCGGGCAACACCGGCATCCGCTCGGACAAGAGCGACAGTCATTTCACCGATTGCGTGGTGGTCGATTACACCACCGGCATGGAGATTCGCGGCTCGTCCAACCGGCTGACCCGCTGCCATGTCTGGGGCGGCATCGTGAAGCCGAAAACGGGCTATACGCAGGCCGAATGGTGCGCGCTCTACCGCCGCCGCAAAGAGGGACTGGACGTGTACGATCAGGCAGGCGGAAACGACTGGGCGACCGACAATCTGCCCGAGATGCTGATTGATTCCTGCTGCTTCAGGATCCGCGGCGGCTCGAACGTGCTCACCGGCTGCTATGGCGACACGGGCAAGACGGCGTTCGAAATCCACAATGCGACGTTTATGGACAGCTGCGGCTGCTTCAACAACGCGCGCTTCGGCCTGGCGGGCGACGTGGCGATCGATCACAGGGGCGGCGCGCTATATGTGACCAACTGCGATTTCCGCAGGTGTACGCCGACCTCCGAGCTGTATCGGGGCAGCGGAGAAGAGCTGTTCGTCGTGAACACCCGCACGGTGGGCTATGAATTCCCCAAAACAAAGTAACCAAGGGCAATCATTGCTTTATACAAGGAGGAAAAAACCATGACCAATTTCCAGATCGGCGCGCAGATGTATTCCGTGCGCAACCACTGCCAGGACGCCGGCGAGATGCTCACCTGCCTGAAGGTGCTCAAGACCATGGGCTACAACTGCTGCCAGCTCTCCGCCCACAGCCGGGACATCTCCGCCGAGCAGCTGCGCGATATGCTGGACGAATCCGGCATGACCTGCGCCTGCACGCACATCGGCTTCCAGGAGATGGAGGAGGACATCGACAAGGTCATCCGTGAGCATAAGCTGTGGAACTGCGCCTATCCGGGCATCGGCGGTCTGCCGGGAGAATTCCGCGGCGGCAGCGAAGGCTATATCGAGTTCGCAAAGCGCGCCAGCAAGGTGGCCGAGAAGCTGCGCGATAACGGTATGCACTTCATTTATCACAACCACGCCTTCGAATTCCAGCGCTTTGAGGACACCGGCAAGAGCGGCATCGAGCTGCTGATGGAGAACTGCTCCGACGCGGTTCAGTTCGAGCTGGATCTGTTCTGGGTGCAGATGGGCGGCGGCAATCCGCTCGACTGGATCGAGAAGG
>SFOF01000090.1 GCA_004552515.1 Clostridiales bacterium | reverse complement strand
CTCTCGAGGAGCTGACCGCGTGGCTGAAGGAGCGGGGCTATCCCGCCTTTCGCGGCAGGCAGCTCTATGAATGGCTCCAGCGGGGCGCGTCCTTTGACGAGATGACCAATCTTCCGAAGGATTTCCGCGCCCGCCTCGCCGAAGGGGCCTCGGCCAATCCCGTGCGCATCCGCGACGCGTTCGTCTCAAAGCTGGACGGCACGGAGAAATATCTCTACGAGCTGGACGACGGCAATCTGATCGAGGGCGTGCTGATGCGCTATCATCACGGCAACACGCTGTGCCTGTCCACGCAGATCGGCTGCCGGATGGGCTGCGCGTTCTGCGCCTCGACGCTGGAGGGCTGCGTGCGTTCGCTGACGCCGGCGGAAATGCTGGGGCAGATCATCGCGGTCAACCGGCGCTTGAACGGCGACGGCCGCGTGGGCAACGTCGTGCTGATGGGCAGCGGCGAGCCGCTCGACAACTACGACAACGTGATGAAATTCCTGCGGCTGATGAACGACGCGCGCGGGCTGAATATGTCGCTGCGCGGCGTGTCGCTCTCGACGTGCGGCCTGGTGCCGAATATGTATCGCCTGGCCGACGAGGGGCTGCCGGTGACGCTCTCCGTGTCGCTGCACGCCCCCAACGACGAGATCCGCAAAAAGCTCATGCCGGTCGCCAGGGCCTACGCCATGGAGGACGTGCTGGCGGCCTGCCGCAACTATGTCGATAAGACCGGCCGCCGCGTGATCTTCGAGTACGCCATGGTGGGCGATATGAACTGTGAAATGGCGCACGCCGACGAGCTGGCGCACAGGCTGCGCGGCCTGCAATGCCACGTCAATCTGATCCCGCTCAACGAGGTCAAGGAGCGCGATGCGCTCAAGGCGCCCACGCCCGCGCAGGTCGAGCGGTTCATGAAGCGGCTGGAGGAAAGGCATATTTCCGTCACCCGACGCCGCGAGATGGGCGACGACATACAGGGCGCGTGCGGCCAGCTCAGGCGGCACACGCTGATGAACGAACAGAAAGAATATTCCGACAATCCCTGAAAAAAACATCGAGCCGGGACGGCGAAAGGGGAGGCGCTTGAACAGGTGAAAGTCTATGCTCTGACAGACGTGGGCCGCGTGCGGTCGGTCAATCAGGATTCCTTTTATTTGCCGCGCCCCGGCGAAAACTTTGTCGTCGTGGCCGACGGCATGGGCGGGCACAAGGCCGGCGAGGTGGCCAGCGCCATGGCGGTCGAAGAATTTACGCGCTGGCTCAAATGCGCGCCCGCGCCCGATCAGGGCACGCTCGAATACGCGGTGACCGAGGCCAATCGCGTGGTCTATTATGCCGCGAAGGCCAATAAGGAGCGCGAGGGCATGGGCACGACGCTCACCGCGCTCTGGCAGGACGACGACAAGATCTATCTGGCGCACATCGGCGACAGCCGCGCTTACCGCCTGCGCGACGGCGCGCTGGAGCAGATGTCGCGCGATCACACGCTGGTCAATTCGCTCGTGGAGCAGGGGCTGATCACCGCCGCGGAGGCGCGCGTTCACCCGAAGAGAAACTATATTATGAAGGCACTGGGCACGAACAGCAGCGTCGAGCCGGACATCTGCTGCTTCGAGCGCCGGCGGGGCGACGTCTGGCTGCTCTGCTCGGACGGACTGAGCAACTATTATGATCTGGACGAGCTGCGCGATATTCTTTCCGGACGCAGGAACTGGAAGGCCAAGGCGGAGGCGCTTTTGCGCGGGGCGCTCGACCGGGGCGGCGCGGACAACATCACGCTGCTCATCGTCGTGTGCGACGGAGGTGCGCTATGAAGCGGCCGCCGCTTTCCGGGCGCTATGAGCTGGAGGAGATCGTCGGCACGGGCGGCATGGCGGTCGTCTATCGCGCGTGGGATCTGAAGCTGGACCGCGAGGTGGCGGTCAAGGTGCTCCGGCCCGAGTATCTGACCGATCAGGCGCGCTCCAGCCAGTTCAATCACGAGGCGCAGGCCACGTCGAAAATGTCGCATCCCAACATCGTCGCTATGTACGACGTGGGGCAGGACGGCGATACGCGCTATATCGTCATGGAGTATGTCCGGGGCGTGACGCTCGAAAGCCTGATCCGGCAAAACGGCACGATCAAACCGCAGCGCGCCGTTCAGATTACGCTCAAAATTCTACAGGCGCTCGGCCACGCGCACAAGAACAACATCGTCCATCGCGACATCAAGCCGCAGAATATACTGGTCGATGCGGACGGGCGCGTCAAGGTGACCGATTTTGGCATCGCGCGCATGGTCGGCACGAGCACGGCGACGCTCAACGGCCAGAACATACTGGGCAGCGTCCACTATTTTTCGCCCGAGCAGGCGCAGGGCAAGGTGGCCGGGCCGCAGAGCGATCTCTATTCCGTGGGCGTGGTGCTCTACGAAATGGTGACCGGGCGCGTGCCGTTCGACGGCGATACGCCCATGACCATCGCGCTCAAGCACGTCGGCGAAGAGCCGGTTCCGCCCACGCAGCTTTCGGACGAGGTGTCGAAGGGGCTGGAGGAGGTCATCCTCAAGGCGCTCAGCAAGGATCCCGAAAAGCGCTATCGCACGGCCTTCGAAATGGCGGTCGATCTGAAGCGCGCCATGAAAATGCCCATGGGCGGCTTTATCAGCAAATCACCCGACGAGCTGCAAAAGAGCGCGCAGGAGGAAAGGCGGCTCAGGCGGCGCGCGATGGGCTGGGCGCTGGCGGCGGTCGTGGCGTTCGCGCTGTGCCTGTGCGCCTGGCGCGGCTGGATGATCTATGAACGGCTCAAGACGCGCGTCCGCGTGCCCTCGCTGGTGCTGACCGGCCTGGAGGACGCGCAGGCGCGGCTGGACGATCTGGGCGTGGCGGCCGACGTGACCGAGGTTCACAGCGACGAGGTGATCGCCGGCATGGTCGTGCGGCAGTCGCCCGAGGCGGGCAGCCTGATCTATCCGGGGGAAACTGTGTCGCTCGAGGTCAGTCTGGGCAGGGAGGCGGTCACGGTGCCCCCCGTCACGGGTCTGACGCGCAGCGAGGCCGTTCAGGCGATGGACGGCGTGGGGCTGCCGGTGGCGCAGGTCATCCTGGAAATTTCGGATACCGTGCCCGTGGGACAGGTGATCCGGCAGTCGCCCGAGGCCGATGCGGAGGTCGCGCCGTTTACGGAGGTCACGCTCTATGTCAGCGGCGAATGTTCCGTTGTGCCGCCGCTCTTGGGACTGACGGTCGATCTGGCGCGCGCCACGCTGGCGGCGTCCGGGCTTCAGCTGGGCGGCGTGATTCAGGCCGAGAGCAACGAAGCGCCGGGCACGGTCGTCGCGCAGAGCGTCGAGGCGGGCGCGCGCGTGCTCTGGGGCGAGGATGTCGATATTACCATCAGCCGCACGGACGACGCGCTCTATTTTAAGGAAGTGACGCTGGCGCTGACCGTGAAGGAAAACGGCACGACGGTGCGCGCTGTGATGACCGACGGCGAGACGGAGCGCGAGATCTTCCGCACGGTGCTCAACGCGGGCGAGCAGACGGTGACGCTGACCGCGGACAGCAACAAGGCGGGCGAGCAGATCATCCGCCTCTATGCGGGCGACGCGCTTGCATCGGAAACGAAAGTGACATTTGGGGAGAACTGACGGGAGGGCATCGCTTGCAGGGAATCATACTCAGCGGCATCGGCGGCTTTTACACGGTACTGGACGAGGCGGGGGAGCGGCATACGCTGCGCGCTCAGGCCAAGCTGCGCAGGCAGCGCGTCACGCCGCTTTCCGGCGACCGCGTGACGTTCGAGCCGGGGCAGGGCGAGGCGCACGGCTGGCTTACGGCGGTCGAGCCGCGGCGCAATCAGCTGGTGCGCCCGCCGGTGGCCAATATCGACGTGATCGGCGTGGTTGTGGCGGCGGCTTCGCCCGAGCCGGATCTTCTGCTGGTCGATCGGATGCTGATGTACGCGAAAAAGTGCGGCGTTGACGCGCTGATCATCGTCAACAAGTGCGACGAGGACGATGATCGCGCCGCGGAGATCGAGCGCGAATACCGGGGCAGCGGCGCGCGGGTCGTTCGCACCAGCGCCAAAACCGGCATGGGCGTGGACGCGCTGAAGGCGGCGCTGCAGGGGCGCGTTCACGCGCTGGGCGGGCAGTCCGGCGTGGGCAAAAGCTCGCTGCTCAACCGGCTCTACGGCTTTGCGCGCGAGACGGGCGCGCTGTCTGAAAAGATCGAACGCGGCCGCAACACCACGCGGCACTGCGAGCTGATCCCGCTGCCGGAGGGCGGCATGGCGCTGGATACGCCCGGCTTCAGTCTGCTGGAGCTGCCGCTGACCGATCCCGCCGAGCTGCGCTTTTTAGTGACGGAATTCGAGCCGTACGAGGGCAGGTGCCGTTTCGCGCCCTGTATGCACGTCAGCGAGCCGGACTGCGCCGTGCGCGCGGCGGTGGAGGCGGGCGATATATCCCGAGAACGCTGGGAGCGCTATAAGCTGCTCCACGACGATATGAAGATAAGATGGAGGGATCGCTATGCTAAAGGTGGCGCCGTCCTTGCTGGCGGCAGATTTTCTGAGGATTGGCGATGAGATTCGGCGGATGAAGGAGGCCGGCGCGGACTGGCTGCACTACGATGTGATGGACGGTGCGTTCGTGCCTAATATTTCCTTCGGACAGGGGATCCTCAAGGCCGCGGCGGGCGCGGAGCTTCTGCCCTGCGACGTGCATCTGATGATCGAGCGCCCCGAGCGCTATATCGAGGAATTTGCCGCGGCGGGCGCGAAGGTCATCACGGTTCACGCCGAGGCGACGAATCATCTCAATCGCGTGCTGCATCAGATCCGCGATTGCGGCTGTCTGGCCGGCGTGGCGCTCAATCCGGCCACGTCGCCCGAGTGCCTGCGCTATGTGCTGGGCGATTTTGATCTGGCGCTGGTGATGACGGTCAATCCGGGCTTCGGCGGGCAGAAGATGGTCATGTCGGCCGTGGAAAAGATCGCCGAGATCGACGCGATGCTCAAAAGAGCCGGCGTTCAGGCCGAGATCGAGGTGGACGGCGGCGTGAACGAGAAAAACGCGCCCCTGCTGATCGGAAAGGGCGCGACGGTGCTGGTGGCCGGCTCCGCGCTGTTCCACGCGCCGGATGCGGCGGCGTTTATCCGCAGCGTCAAGGCATAAAAAAGCCGAAAAAACAGTCAACAAGGGCGGCGCTTTCCGATATGATGTAGAGAAGAATCATGTCGGGAGGTGCCGCCTGTGAAGGTGTGCTCGAAGAATGTGCGCGGCGCGGCGTTCAATACGGTGCTGAGGATACTGGGCGGCCTGCTGATCGCCATAGGGGTCTTGCTGGTGCTGATATTCGTGCCGGCCGAGCTGTGGCTGGTGCTGCTGGGCGCGGCGCTGATCGCCGTGGGCGTGATGCTGGCGTTCTGAGGGCGTAGCCGCAAAAAGCGCATGAAAAAACCGTCTGACCGGATACGCGGCCAGGCGGTTTTGACATATCGGGACGGCGCGCTGAAACGCAGATGTTATCCACAGCTCTTTCGGCGCGCGAGAAGCCGCCGTTCAGCGCCTCCGTGAGCCGGCAGGGCGTGGAGCGATCATTCGCCGCACGGCCAACGCCCGCAGACTTCGGTCCCTCAAGATGCGCTTCGGCAGACAACGCCTGTAGGAGATTCCCCGCGCCGACAGGCATTTCGCCGCACAGCCAACGCCTACAAAACTTCAGCCCCCAAAGTGAGCTTCAGCGATATACTCTGCATGAAACTCACTACACTGCCACGCGTTTCGCCGCGCTGAAATGCTTGTTCAGCGTTTCGAAAGTCCATAGATTTCAGCCCCTCAAGGCGCGCTTCAGCGGTACGCATTCCAAATGAAGCTCCCTTGCACCGCCGGGCGGTCTGTCAGCGCCGCGTCCGCTTCTGCGCGCGGCTGTCCGGCGGCAGGAAGGTCATGAATTCGCACTCGAGACGGCCGTTGTAGAAGCGGCGCTTCTTGTCGGCGCGGCGGCCAAAATTGCGCTCAAAGGCCAGATCGCCGCTGATGGCGCACAGGCTCCAGCCGCTCGAGCGCTCCTGCAAAAGCCCCAGCTGACGCTCGACAGCCGCGGCGGCGCGCTTGTCGCCCAGCCGTTCGCCGTAGGGGGGATTGCACAGGATCACGCCGCTCTCGCCGCGGGGCGTGACGTCGCGCAGATCTCTCTTCTCGAGTGTGATGCGGCCGCTCAACCCCGCCTGCGCGATGTGGCGCCTGGCCAGCTCAAGCGCGCCGCCGTCGATGTCCGATCCGGCGATCTGAATCGGGCGTTCCCTGCCCGCGTTGAATTTTTCCTCCGCTTCGGCGCGCAGACGCTTCATTTCGGCCTGCGGCATGAAGCCCCATTTTTCGCAGTCGAAGGCGCGCTTCAGGCCCGGCGCGCGGCTGAGGGCGATGAACGCCGCCTCGATCAGCAGCGTGCCCGTGCCGCAGCAGGGGTCGTACAGCGGCTGCGCGGGCCGCCACGGGGAGGCCATCACCAGCGCGGCGGCCATGGTTTCGCGCAGCGGCGCTTCGCCGTTCCAGGTGCGGTAGCCGCGTTTGTTGAGCGCGGGGCCGGAGGAATCCAGACAGATTGTCACGACGTCCGCGTGGATGGACACGTCCACGGCGTAGACCGCGCCGGTTTCCTCGAACCAGTCGATATGACAGGTGCGCTTGAGCCGCTCGACGATCGCCTTTTTGACGATCGACTGGCAGTCGGACGGGCTCATCAGCGTGGAGCGGGCGCAGTGCGCGCGGATGGGGAAGGCGCCGTCCGCGGGGATATAGTCCTCCCACGGCAGCGCCCTGACCGATTCGAACAGCTCCTCGAACGAGCGCGCCTCAAAGCGCCCCACGAGCAGCATCACGCGGTCGGCGCAGCGCAGCCAGAGATTGGCGTTAAACGCCTGCGCGGGCGTTCCCTCAAAGAGCACGCCCCCGGCGGGCTGCGGCGCGGCGCTTTCAACGCCCAGCCATTTCAAGTCCCTTGCGGTCTGGCCCTCCAGTCCGAAGGCGGTGTTGGCGATCCATTGCATGGCGGTTCATCCTTTTCTGAGTGTATTTTGAGCGCGTTTGCGGGCGCTTCAGACGGCTGCGCGTCGCCCCGGACGGTGATTTTCCGCTTCCGGGGCGGCGCGTCTGAAATTGGAACATTCTGAGGAAGCGCGGTTATTCGTCGTCCGGGCCGAAGAGCAGGCGGGACTGCGTTTGCAGGAACTGATCGGCCACGGTTTCCGCGTCGTTGACGAACGAGGGAACGCTCATCGTGCTCGCGCCCTCGTCGAAGGGCTGGCCGTTCACCAGCACCTCGACGCCCGACACGCCGGGGAACTGCGCACAGGTGAGCGCCAGGGAGCGCAGCGCCTGACGGCCGCCGTCGGTCGAGTTGATCAGCTCGGAAAACTCGCTGGTCAGGTTGATCGTCACCTTGCCGTCCTTGTCGCGCGTCACGTCGATCAGGCCGCAGCCGGCGGGCAGCGCGCTTTCAAGCGGACTGGAGGCGCCGGGGCCTTTGAGCAGCTCGAGCACCGCCGTATTGAGATCGGCCTCGCCGTAGACCATGCGCGTCACGGGCACGATCAGCGATCCGGTTTCGCCGGCAAAGTAGAGCGTGACGGTCTGCGCGTCGTCCACGGGGAAGGTCGAGGAGACCGATTCGAGGTTCAGCGCGCCGCGCTTGAAGGGGCCGGAAACCGGCGTGCCGTGCGCGAGCGTCTCAACCTCGCGGCCGTTGATGAGGAAGCGGACGGTTTCCACGGTGTCAAACTCGGTGAGCGTCTGCACGATGGCGTTGACCATGTTGCTCTCGGCCGCCGCGTCGGGCAGCTTGGAGATGGGGCCGGTCAGATTGACGCGCGCCGCGCCGCCGGATATGTCCAGATCGATGTCCGTGCCCTCGGGCATGACGGTGCGCAGCCCCAGCCGCGCGGCCTCCATGTCGTTGTGCGGCGAGGAAACCATCATGCCCAGCGTTGCGCGGGCGATGCCGTCCTGGAGCGGTATT
>SFOF01000089.1 GCA_004552515.1 Clostridiales bacterium | reverse complement strand
TTCCATTATAAAAATTGTTAGCACTCACGGCATTTGAGTGCTAATTTTCTATTGACATTTGTCTCCGGGCGTACTACAATAGAGATAACATCGAATCAGGAGGTGTTTTTCCCATGAGTGAAAAGGGAACGATTTCGATTAATGCTCAAAATATAATGCCCGTTATCAAGAAGTGGCTTTATTCCGACAAGGATATTTTCCTGCGCGAGATTGTGTCCAACGGCTGCGACGCGATCGCCAAGTATAAACTGCTTGCGCTCAAGGGCGAAGCGCCCGCGCGCGACGATTATCGCGTGGACGTAATCGTCGATAAGGCCGCTGGCACACTGAAGATCACCGATAACGGCATCGGCATGACCGAGGACGAGGTTGTCAAGTATATCTGCCAGGTCGCATTCTCCGGCGCGGAGGAATTTCTCAAGCAGTATAAGAGCGATGAGGGCGAAAACGGCGGCATCATCGGCCATTTTGGCCTGGGCTTCTATTCGGCGTTCATGGTGTCCTCCAGGGTGGAGATCGATTCGCTGAGCTGGAGGGAGGGCGCGCAGAGCGTCCACTGGAGCAGCGAGGACGGCATGAGCTACGAGCTGTCCGCGTCGGATAAGGCGGACGTGGGCACCTGCATCACGCTGCACCTGAACGACGACGAAAAGGAATTCCTCGAAAAGTACACCGTTCGCAGCGTGCTGGACAAATATTGCGCCTTCATGCCCGTGCCGATCTTCCTGAGCGAGGTCAAAGCGCCTGAGGACAAGAAGGACGAAAGCGCCGGGGGCGACGCGGAGGACAAGCCGGAAGCGCAGAGCGAGGAGAAGCCCGAGCAGATCAACGACGTGAACCCGCTCTGGCTCAAGCGCCCCGCCGACTGCACCGACGAGGAATACCGCGCGTTCTATCATAAGGTGTTCCATGATTACGAGGAACCGCTGTTCTGGATCCACCTGAATGCGGAATATCCGTTCAATCTGAAGGGCATACTGTACTTCCCGAAGATCAAGAACGAGTTCTCGGCCAGCGAGGGTCAGGTCAAGCTGTACAGCAATCAGGTCTTTGTGGCGGACAACATCAAGGAGATCATTCCGGAGTTTTTGCTGCTGCTCAAGGGCGTTGTGGATTGTCCGGACCTGCCGCTGAACGTGTCGCGCTCCTTCCTGCAAAACGACGGCTATGTGAAGAAGCTCTCGGCCTACATCACGCGCAAGGTCGCCGACCGGCTGGTGACCGAGTTCAATACGAAGCGCGAGGACTATCAGAAATACTGGGACGACATCCATCCGTTCGTCAAGTACGGCTGCATCCGCGACGAGAAGTTCTATGACCGCGTGAAGGACGCGCTGCTGTTCAAAACCGTGGACGGCGAATATCTCACGCTCAAGGAATACGGCGACCGTAACTATAAGGACGACAAGAAGATCATCTTCTACACCAGCGATCCCAAGCGCCAGGCGCAGATGGTCAAGCTGTACAGGGATCAGGATACCGACGTGGTCGTGCTGGACACGCTGATTGACAACAACTTTATCAGCTTTATGGAATACGGCGGCAAGGAAGGCATGACCTTCAAGCGCGTGGACGCGAGCATGGAGGGACTGACCGAGACCGGCGAGAGCGACGAGGACACGCGCAAGGCGCTGGAGGAGAAGTTCCGCAAGGCGCTGAAGCAGCCCGATCTGACCGTCAGGCTGGAAAAATTCCGCACGGGCGAGCTGCCGGCGATGATCACGGTGGAGGAGCAGTCGCGCCGCTTCAGCGAGATGGCGAAGCAGTGGGGCAACGGCATGGCGATGCCCGAGCAGCGCGCGCTGGTGCTGAACGCCGCGCATCCGCTGATCGAGTACCTCAAGACTGCCGACACGGATTCCGACATGACCGAGATGGTGTGCAATCAGGTGCTGGATCTGGCCGAAATGTCGCGCCAGACGCTGGATCCCGAGCGCATGGTGGCATTCCTCTCGCGCAGCAACAAGCTGCTGACCATTCTCTGCGACGCGGAAAAGAAGTAAACGCGCATAAAAGTCAGCCCGCCTTCTCCGATTTTTCGGGGAGGGCGGGCTTTGTGTGTCGCTGGAGAAAAAAACCGACGGAGAGAATCGCCTTGGAAACGGTTTTCGGATGTGTGCGGGCAGGTGCTGCGCGCTTTCTGCGTCAAGGCGTCGTTCCGCGCTATCGCGGCATAGCGTCGGTTCATTATTATATGTTAGCGAATTGTGGGCCGGCGAAATGTTGCGTTCGGCCGGTTGCAGCTCCGGCCGGAGTGTTTGTGCGCGCGGGGGCCGGTCTGCGCGGCGGTGTGGCTCTCTCGCGGCGTTTTGTGTTCGAATCACGCCCGCTGTGCGGCTCTCTCATGGTGTTTTGCGTTCGTGGCACGCCCGCTGTGCGGCTCTCTCGCGGCGTTTTGTGTTCGAGTCACGCCTGCTGTTTGCCGCATGAGCGCCAAACAGGACGGCTTGCGATATGTTTCGTTCCTATTCCGCCGTGGGTCGGGATCGCCAGTAGTGCGTTCTCGAGCGTCGATACGGTTATTTGGCTTGGCTGGTTCACTTCGGGCTTGGGCGTTTTCTTATGGCGATCCCGACAGGGAACGAAGAGACGCGAGAACGCGGAGAACGGAGTCGGCGGCGAGATAGAGTGCGCTTTTGCGTGATCGTATCGGCTTTGCCATGTTTTCCGCGGGGAGTCCGTTGGGGCTACGCGCCCCAAACCTGCGCCAAAGAGTCTTCGACTCTCTGGACTCTCTTCATTTGGGTCGCGGCGTGGGTGCGTTTTACGCGGGGAGGGGGACTCAGATACAACGAAGACTTGACCGGCTCCGATAAGCGAAAGCCGCACAGCAGTCAGCGCAGGCTATAAATCGAATCCAGCAGCGCCGTGCCCGTGGCCGTTTTGAAGAGGTGCGCGCGGGTATTGAGGATATTCTCGCGCGAAAAGGCCGCTTCATCGGCATTGACCAGATAATCCGCCTCGAGCAATATCTGATAATCGATGCCATCAACGTTCGTCAGCGTATGATGATGCCCCACCAGATACACCACGCGCTCGATCACATCCTCATCCAGTCCCGTGCCGGCAAGAAAGGCGCGCGCAATCGGCTGTCCCTCGATCTCCTGATGCTTGCCGTCGGCATGGCCGTACTTTTCGCGGCAGAACGGACAGGCGATGTCGTGGACGATGGCGGCGACCTCGGTCACCAGCCGGTCGCGCGCGGAGAGCTTCTCGCGCTCAGCGATGATCTGAGCGAAGGCATGAACCTTCATGAGGTGATTGATGTCGTGATGGCTGCCGTTCGAATAGTCGATCATCTTGCACAGAATTTCAGCGACGGTCATGGCACGTCCCTCCGATTCGTTTTTCTCGATTATAGCACGCCGCAAAGCCGATTGCAAGCGCGACATTTTCTCTTGACAAACGGCGCAAATGCGTTATAATAGAGGTGTTAAAACGTTTTAATTTTGCGGTGGTGTTATGAATATTAAATTGGAGGACGTGGCGCGGCGGCTTGGCGTCTCCAAGGCGACGGTATCGCTGGCGCTAAACGGCAGCCCGCGCGTCAATGAGCGCACGCGCGAACGGGTGCTGGCCGTCTCCCGCGAGATGGGCTATCACCCCAATCCCTACGCGCGGCGGCTGGTAACGCAGAAGAGCCGGCTGATCGGCCTGATCGTGCCGGACATTGAAAACGTCTACTACGCCTCGCTCGTGCGGCACGTTTCCGACGCGCTGAATCGAGCGGGCTATGCGCTGAACGTGGCCACGAGCACGAATTCGCACCTGACCGAGCGCAAGATCATCGGCGAGATGCTCGAAAGCCGCGTGGACGCGCTGCTGCTCGCGCCCGTCAACGCGCCCGCCGGCAGCACAGCCTATCTGAGCGCCGCCGACGACGCAGGCGTGCCGCTGCTGTTCGTCACGTCGATCTATGCCGATCTGGCGCGGCCATGTGTGATGTGCGATCTCTACGGCGGCATGAAGGCACTCATGACGCGGCTTTATGAGAGCGGCCGCAGGCGCATCGCCCTGCTGACCGGCCCGAGGGACGTCTACTGTCTCGATCTGCGCGAGCGCGGCTGGCGCGATTTTCTCGTCGAACACGCTCTGCCCGCCGACGCGGCGCTCCACCTGAGCGAGGTCAGCTATGAAGCGGCGCTGACCGCTCTGCGCGACTATCCCCTGCAAAACATCGATGCGGCTGTGTGCGTCAACGACATGATGGCGCTGGGCGCGGTCAACGCACTGCTGGCGCGCGGCGTGCGCGTGCCGGAGGACGTGGCCGTGGCGGGCTACGATGACGTGATTTTCTCGCGCGTCTCCCCCGTGCCGATCACCACCGTGCGGCAGGACGTGCACGCGCTGGCGGCGGCGGCGGTTGACCGGCTGCTGGACATGATCGAACACCGCGATCCGGTGAAAGCCGTCACGCTCCTGCCCTGCACACTGATCGAGCGCGAATCAACCGGCGCGGGCGCGCAGTGACGCGGCAAAACGGGGGCAAAACGCACGCTCCCGCAATATTCGGCGGCATTGCAGGCGGCGCGGCAAAGAACCGCGCTTCACTTGAAACGGCTAACGATTACGCTCCGCCCTGTGCGGCGCTCGATAACCTTGCGCAAGAAGTCACATATAATTAGGTAGAAATTCAAAAAACACGAGGAGGAATGACCATGTTTCGTCCCATAAACATCACGGCTGACGGCGGCCGGCTGAAATCCTACGCACGCTCCCGACTGGTGGAGCGCGGCGAGGGCGTGCGCATCGGCTGGGGCGCGGATTCCAGCTTCGAAAACGAAAGCCAGAGCGCCTGCCGCGTGACGCTGACCGCCGACGGCCTGAGCTGGGATAGCGGCTGGCGCGAGCAAAGCGCGCAATTCCTGCGCTGCGACGCACGTCTGCCCGAGGGACTGCCTGTCACCGTGGCCGTCACGCTGCGCGACAGCCATGGCCGCGAAAGCGACACAGCGCGCGAGGTGATCTACAACGCGAGCATCGACTGGCGCGCGGGCTGGATCACGCTCGGACACGAGGATGAGCGCACGCTCTACTTCCGCCGCGAGTTCACCGTGGAGGCAGGCCTCGAATCGGCTGTGCTGTACGTCTGCGGCATCGGCTATCAGACCGTATCGCTGAACGGCGAGGCGGTCGATTGCGCCGCGCTTGATCCGGCGCACACCGACTACACGAAAACCTGCCAGTATGTAACCTATCCTGAATTTGAAAAGCGGCTGAAGCCGGGGGCGAACTGCCTGGGCGTTCAGGTGGGTACCGGCTGGCGGCACAATTCCTTCTCCGGCCGCGATATGGGCGGCGGACGCGTGATGGCGTTCACCGGCGCGATCCAGCTCACCGCCATGCTGCGCCTGACCTATGAGGGCGGCCGCACCGAGTGGATTCTGACCGACGAACGCTGGCAGGCCGGACACGGCGCGCGCGTCTCGAGCGATCTGTTCAACGGCGAAATCTGCGACGCGAACCAGGCCGCCACCGGCTGGGACAAAATCGGCTATACCGGCTTTGCGGCTGCCGAAGGGGCCGACGCGCCCGGCGGCGTCATGAAGCCGATGATCCTCAACCCCATCATCGAGCACAATGCGCGCAAGGCCGTCGCCTGCTGGCCGATCGGCGAGGACAGCTATATTCTCGATTTCGGCCAGAACATCGCGGGCGTTGTGCGCGTAAGGATGCCCGACCGCATGAAAAAGGGGCAGACCGTCACGATGCAGCACGCCGAGGAGCTGGACGAGAACGGCGCGCTTTACACCGCCCCGCTGCGCAGCGCCCAGGCGACCGACCGCTACACCGCCAGCGGCGACGAGCGCGACTTTGCAATCTGGCAGCCGCGCAACACCTATCACGGCTTCCGCTATGTCCGCGTGACCGGCCTGGGCGACGCGTTCGACGCGGATCGCTTCGAGGCGGTCGAGCTGCACACCGATCTGGAAAAGAAATCGTTCTTCCGCTGCGGCGAGGCGCGCGTCAACGCCCTGCACGAAATGTGCGCCGCCACCGAACGCGCCAACCAGCACAGCATCCTCACCGACTGCCCCCAGCGCGACGAGCGCCAGGGCTGGATGAACGACGCGACCGTCCGCTTTGAGGAAACGCCCTACAACTTCGAGATCGGCAGGATGTTCCCCAAGCTCATTCGCGATCTGATCGACGAACAGGGCGCGGACGGCGCGATCACCTGCACCGCCCCGTTCGTCTACGGCGGCCGGCCGGCCGATCCGGTCTGCTCGAGCTTCCTCGTGGCGGGCTATGAGTGTCTGCTGCACGACGGAAATGACGACGCGATTCGCGAGGCGTTCGACCGCTTCGCCGCGTGGGAAAATTGCCTGATCGCGCACAGCGACGATTACATCGTCAACTACAGCTATTACGGCGACTGGGCCGGCCCGGCCTATGCCTGCACGGACGTCAACAGCGCGCCGTCCGCCGTTACGCCCGGCGTGTTCATGTCCAGCGGCTATTCCTATTACAACTGCCGCCTGCTGGCGCTCTTCGCCGCGCGCCTGAACCGCGCCGGGGACGAAAAGCACTGGCTCGACATGGCCGAGCGCGTTAAGGCCGCGATCATCGGCAAATGGTATAACGCCGAAACCGCCGTCATGGCCACCGGCAGCATGGCCTGCCAGGTGTTTTCGCTGTGGCTGGGACTGATCCCCGAGTCTGACAGAGCGCGCGCAATTAAGCGCGTTCACGACGAGCTGATCGAGAGCGGCGACCGCTTCACCACCGGGAATCTCTGCACGCGCTATCTGATGGATATGCTGTGCGAAGGCGGCTATCTGGAGGACGCGTGGCGACTGGCGATCAGGCAGGACTACCCCTCCTGGGGCTACATGGCGCAGCAGGAGGCGACGACCGTCTGGGAGCGCTTCGAGCTGAAGAAGAACCCCGGCATGAACAGCCACAATCACCCGATGTACGGCGCGGTGGACTACTGGCTGTACGCCTACATCGCAGGCATAAGGCCGCTGACGGCGGGATACGAGCAGATCCTCATCAAGCCGTATATGCCCGAGGGACTGATGAGCGCGCAGGCCGTTGTGGACACGGCGCGCGGAGAAGTGGCCGTGCGCTGGATGAAGCGCTATGGCGGCACGCATTTGCACGTCACGGTGCCCTTCGGCGCGACGGCGCGCGTGGAGTTTATGGGCGAAACGCACGAGGTGGGCAGCGGTTTCCACGCATTTAGCGTCGGCAGCGCCGGCTGACGCTTGACGCGGCCTCCACTTATTGGAGCCGGTCAAGTCTCCGTTGTACCCGAGTCCCCCTCGCCGCGCAAAACGCACCCACACCGCGAATCAAATGAAGAGAGTCCAGGGAGACGAGTCTCCTTGGCGCAGGTTTGGGGGCGCGGCCGCAGTGCGGCTTCCACATTTCGCCCCAACGGACTCCCCGCGGAAAGCATGGAAAAGCCGATACGATCACGCAAAAGCGCACTCATGCCTCGCCGCCGCCCTCGTCCCCCGCATCTCTTCGTCCCCCGTCGGGATCGCCGCCAGAAAACGCGCAATCTCGAAGTGAACCAAGAAATCCGGATAACCGTATCGACGATTCGAGAACGCACGAATGGCGATCCCGACCCACGGCGGAATAGGAACGGAGCATTTCGCAAGCCGTTCTGTTTGGCGCTATGCGGCAAACAACAGGCGTGATCCGAACGCAAAACGCCGCAAGAGAGCTACACGGCAGGCATGATCCGAACGCAAAACGCCGCAAGAGAGCCACACGGCAGGCGTGATCCGAACGCAAAACGCCGCGAGAGAGCCACACGGCAGGCGTGATCCGAACGCAAAACGCCGCGAGAGAGCCGCACCGCCGCGCAGACCGGCCCCCGCGCGCGCAAACACTCCGGCCGGAGCTAAAACCGGCCAAACGCAACGCCGCGCCGGCGCACTATTCACGCGCGTATGATTTACCGACAGCGCATTGCCGCGTCAGCGCGGAACAACGCCCTGAACGAAAGCCGCGGACGATGCGCTTTTATCGCGAAAATGCCCCATA
>SFOF01000088.1 GCA_004552515.1 Clostridiales bacterium | reverse complement strand
TTCAGGAAGCGGTCGCGGCCGGTGGCCTCGCGCCAGGCGACGGCGGCCTCGATCAGATGCCCCGCGCAGTACAGCTCGTGCGCCCATCTGTAGCCCCAGCGGTTGCCCGGCTCCACGCTGGTGAAGTAGCTGTTCACATAGCCGTGCTTGTCCTGATTGATCTCGATCTGATCGATCGTCTCCTCAACCACGCGCTCCAGCTCGGGCATGGGCTGCTTTTCGATCATGTAGGCGACCGATTCCATCCACTTGGCGATGTCCGAATCCCAGAAGATGTGAGGCTTGTCCTCCATGCCCTCGCGCCAGTCGCACTTGAACGCCTCAAAGCGCCCCGTCTCCATAAACCGATCCATCACGGCGCGCACCGTCACGTCGCGGTTGAGCGCCTGCCGCTTCTGCCAAAATCCCATATTGATGTCCACGTTGGAAAAGGGCACCGTCTTATACGATTTCATCGCATTCCCTCCTTGAAAATCATCGAAATATGCGCTATCATAGAGCTTGAACCGCCCCGCCATACCCATAGTATAGCAAGCCGCTCAAGGCCGCGCAATAGGAAAAAACACAGAAAACAGGAGAAAAACCAAGATGAATGAAACCGCGTCCGCCTGTCCCGCGCGCTATGAATACGCCGGACTGTTCCAGTCGAGCGAAACCTGGATCCACCCCACGCGCGTCATCGACACCCATGAAATCGTGCTGGTCACCACGGGCGCCGTCCGCCTGTTCGAGGAAGACGCGCGCTGGGCACTTCACGCGGGCGAGCTGATCGTGCTGCGCCCCGGCCGAAAGCACGGCGGCTTTCAGGAAAGCCATGGCGAAACCGGCTTTTACTGGATCCACTTCAGACTGGACGGCCCCGACACGCTGCCCGCCGCGCCGCTGAAAACTGAGGACAGCGCGCGCATGGGCACGCTCTGCCGGCAGCTTCTGCACGTCGCCAACGCGCCGGGCTATCCGGCCTACGCCGCGCAATCGGCCTTCGCGCTGCTCTACTGCGAGCTGATGCGCGAGGCCGAGGGGCAAAAAAGCGCCTCCCGCGCCGCCGACGAAGCCTCCGAGTGGATCCGCATCAACAGCGCCCGCCGCCTGACCGCCGCCGACGCCGCCGCGCACGCGGGCTATCATCCCGACTATCTGAGCGCGCTGTTCAAGGCGGCCTACAGTCTCACGCTGAAGCAGTATATCGCCCGCGAGCGCATGAAGCTCATCCGCAGCCAGCTGCTGACCACCGCCGATTCGCTGCGCACCATCGCGCGGCGGCTGGATTTCGACGGCGAGGAGCAGCTGATCCACTATTTTCGCTATCACGAGGGGCTTTCCCCCACACAATACCGCAATCTCTACGACCACACGCACCTCAACAAGGCATAAGAAAAGCGCCCTTCCGCATCGCGCGCAGAACGCTTTCCAAATGACAAAAAACGCGCAGATACGTCCTCGCGCCGCCAAAGACAACCCCGTTTCCAGACTCTCACCGCGAATCCCCGCGCCGTCATATCAGCGCGGGGCACGGCGTCTGTCGCATTTCCCCGGCAGCGAACGACTTTCCTTCTGCAAAGCACATCGGCGCGCTCACGCCTCTTCCGTCTCCTGCAAATTAAGCACGGCGTTTTCGCAGGGCGCGCCGGTCTTGAAGCTGATGTGCGGGAACTCCGTCGTCGCTTCCGGCGCGAAATTCACCCAGTAGTCCGGCACCTGATAGACAAACCCACAGATCGGACACTTGTAGTAATATGTTTCCATGGCGTTTTCCTCGCTTTCTTCGCGCATTTTTCTGCGCGGTCTGAATTATTCCCCGATGACTGAATGCAGCGCTCTGAGCGCGTCCACAACGTGCTTTCCCCAATGATGGTTCAGGCCAAGCTGCCATACAAATGCGGCGCTCGCCCCGTTCCCCGAATCATAGTCCTCTATGCCGCGCTGCAAATCCGAGGCGACGTCGGCCAGATCATCCACAAGATTTCCGCAAACCGCCTCGTCCGGACATTTCGGATCATATATTTCCCAATAATCGGGAGAGATCCGCGCGTCCAGCCGAATCGCAAGCTCACTGTTCAAATCCGTTTGAGGCGCATCCTCTCCGTCCATCGCCAAATCAGGCAGCGCCTGAGCGGACATATAGAGCCTCATCAGGAGCGCCATCAGGAATGGGATTGAATCGCGGGAAGATACAGCGCCCTCCACCCCGCGGCCAGCCGCTTGGCGCATTTCCGCACATCCGGCAGCCCTAGGCATGCGCAAACAGTCGCCGGACGAGTCCAAACGCCACAATTCCCATCGTTCACGCCGCCCGCAGGCGAGCTGCCGATCATCAATGCGGCGCAGCTCAGTGCCGCGGCCATCCGCTCTATACTCACGCCTCTTCGCGATCGAGATCCTTCCAGCCGAACCGAACGATGGACAGGATCATCGAGCCTTCCGTCACCGCCTCGTCCAGCAGGCCCGCCCATGAGCCGACGCAGACGTCATAGACGATCCACAGCGGCGAATTGACGAACATCCCGGCGATCCGAATCTTGCGCGGATTGTGCGTATAGCCGCCCAGCGTCGCCGCAATATTCGCCGCGACGGGCAGTATTGAAACCCGGCCCGACCATGTGAGCGCCAGCGCCGCAAGCTGCATCGCGCATATGATCGCGCACATGCCCTGGCTGTGCGCAAATTTCCAGCGGCTGCCCAGGCAGAACGAGCGCAGCGTGTTGATCATATAGCTCACGCCGCCGGTCAGCGCGCCCAGCAGCAGCAGATGCGCCGTATAAAACAGATAGGACAGCAGCTGCACCCGGAACAGATTCCGATTGCTCCTGCACTGATAGGAAAGGAAAAACAGAAGCGTGCCCGCCACGCCAATCAGCTGTATCCACATAGGTTCGTCTCATCCTCGCCGCGCTCTCTTCTTTTTGAAGCGCGCTGATGGTAAAAGGACGGCCCGCCGGAGCGCCGGATGTTCCGTCCTCCGCCCCGACGAGCCGTTCAAGTCAAATTTTCGCTCAAAACGCCGCTTTCATGCCGTCATAGCAGGGAATGAAGGGCGCCTTCAGCTCGGCCTCGAGCTGCTTCTGCGGCGCGTGCAGCGTGCGCGCCATGTGCGTGAGATACACGGGCGCGTTCTCGCGCAGACGGCCGGTCTTGAGCATGGTGGCGGTCATCAGGCGCACCATGTCGATCGAATTGTGCTCAAAAATGCGGAAATCGCCCGGCGCGCTGTCGCCGATGGTCGCGTCAAACACAACTGCGTCCAGCGTCCTTTTGCCGATGATCTTGTGCTCCCTGTTGAGCAGCCACGCGCCGTCGGTGGCGTAGAGCAGCGTCTGGCCGTTCTTTTCAATCAGGTAGTGCAGCGTCGTCTCGTAATCCTTGCCCGTCGAATGATTGGACGGCATGGGCGTGACGGTAAAAGCGCCCGCCTGAACGCTCACGCCGATCCTGAGCGGCACGACGGTCAGCCCTTCGCCGGCAATCTCGCCCGCCCAGCTCTCATGCGCGTACACGCGAACAGGCGCGAGCGCCCGCAGCGCGTCCAGATCGAAATGATCGTCGTGACTGTGCGTAAACAGCACGTCGGTGATCGCCGCGGGATTTTCGATCATGTCGTCAACCGTATGCGTCACGTCGATCAGCAGACTCCCGTCAATCAGCGTGCTGGTCAGTCTGCGGTATTCGCCGCGCGCGTCCGGGCCGTTCCAGTCGGCCGCGCCGGTTCCCAGAAAAGTCAGCTTCATAGTGCTTTATCCTCCGTTATTCAAACGCCGTCCGCGACGGACGCCATGAAATACGCCCCCACGGCGCCTAGCGCGAGCGGTATGATGTAGACAAGGCTCTTCGCCGCCAGCGGTACGGCGGGCAGCGAGGTGATGATCGTTCCAGCCATCAGCCCGATCACCGCCATATACACCCAGCCGGGGAAGCGCCTGAGCAGAAAGCGCACCAGCCCGATCAGCGCCGCGCCCGATATGAGCGCGCCCACCCCCGCCCAGAACAGCAGCGCAATGTTCAGCGACGAGAGCGCATTCATCATCGGCGCATACCAGCCCAGCCGAATCAGTATGAACGAGGTCGATACGCCGGGCAGGATCGAGCCGGCCGCCAGTATCGCGCCGGAAATCGCCGCCTGCATGGGGCCGACGCTGGCCGCCGCCCCGCTGCCGCTCTCGCGCTCAATGAGCAGCATGAACAGGCTCAGCGCAAAGCCGGCAAGCGCCATGCTCCAGTAGCGGCGCTTGATTTCGCCGCACGCGCGCTTCGTCTCGCGCATGAGCGAGGGCATCGAGCCGGCCACAAGGCCGCAGAAGAGGAATATCAGCGGCGTTTCATAGCGCGCCATCATTCGATCGAGTATGATCGAAAAGCCGTACAGTCCCGCCGCGCCGCCCAGCAGCACGGCGAAGAGAAAGCGCGCGTTGCCCTTCACGTCCTTAAAGAACGCCGCAATCGCGTCGAGTATGCGCGCGTACAGTCCGAACGCCACGGCCAGCACGCTGCCGCTCACGCCGGGCAGTATGCCGCCGATGCCGATCATCACGCCGGCCAGCAGCCGTTTCATGAAAACGCCGATTTTTCCCTTCATGTCCGCTCCTTTTCACATGGCTGATTTTGAGAGGGTCTGTCGCTCTCAGAGTGCGTCTCTAAACAGTGGATCTGCAAGCTCGAGCGTTTTTTTCGCAGGGACGCATCGCCTGAATCCTGGAAATTCAAGCATCGCGGTTCCCAATGGGCATCCTGGCTTCAGGGTCTTGGGCGCAGAAGCAGCGGAAAAGACGCTGAAATCGCAGTCAGGGGGCTTCTTGAAACGCTCTTCAGGATTTCTTCATGCGGCGGCGCACCCTGCGCGCGGCCAGCTGCTCGCGCACGACCGGCGACATGGTCTGCACGATGATGGCCACGATCAGAATCGCGCCCTTCACGGTGTCGTTGAGCAGCGTGTTCATCTTCAGCGCCACGATAATCTTGTCAATCACGGTATACGACATCACGCCGAACAATATGCCCACGCACTTGCCGCTGCCGCCCGCCATGCTGACGCCGCCCAGCACGACCGCCGCGATGGCGTACATCTCATAGCTGCCGCCGGTGGTCGCCGGATCGACCGACGCGTTCATGCTGATCCACAGAAACGCGCTGATGCCGGTCAGCACGCCTGTGATCACGAACACCGCCACGCGTACATTGTCCACATTGATGCCCGACAGGCGCGCCGCGCGCTCGTTGCTGCCCGCGGCATAGAGCTGCTTGCCGAATTTTGTCGATGTGGTCACATAGACGATGATCGCGGTCAGCACGATCAGGAACAGACCGGTGACCGGAATCGTCAGGAATTTGCTGTTGCCAAAGCTGTAAAAGGGCTTGTAGAGCGAATTGGAGGAGAGCAGCTTGAACAGGCTGTTGCTGCCGCCGGAAACGCTCTGCGGAATCTCATGGCAGACGAAGCGCGTCAGCGAGCGGAAGATCAGCATCGTGGCCAGCGTCACGATGAACGCCGGCATTTTCGCCTTGCCCACCAGCACGCCGTTGATCAGGCCGCACAGCGCGCCCATCGCCATGGCGGCGAGCAGCGTCAAAACAATGCTGTTGGTCGTATTGAACACGATCACGGCAAAGCCGCCCACGAACGCCAGCATCGAGCCGACCGACAGATCGATCTGCCCGGTGATGACCACCAGCCCCATGCCCAGCGCGATGATGCCCACCACCGCGGAGTGCCTGAGGATGTTCATCACGCCCACCCAGGTCAGGCTGGCGTTGACCAGATAATAGGCGATAAATATCGCCGCGAAAATGAATATGAAGCTGTATCCCGACCAGATTTTGCCCGCCGTCAGACGCGGCGCCGTCCGTTTCTTCTCGCTCATTGATTTCGTCCCCCTATGGCTCCGATCGCGTTGGTCGAATACATCATGACCGTCTGCTCGTCGATCTGATCGTGATTGAGTATGGTCAAAAGCCGCCCGTCATAGAACACGGCGCAGCGGTCGGCCACCTTCTGGATCTCGCCGATTTCCAGCGTGTTGATGAGTATGGTCTTGCCCGATTCGGCCAGCTGGAGGATCAGCTGATAGATCTCGGCCTTCGCGCCCACGTCCACGCCCTGCGTCGGGTTGTCCAGGAGCAGCACGTCGCCGCCCGCGCACAGCCAGCGCGCCAGGAACACCTTCTGCTGATTGCCGCCCGACAGCGAGGTCACCATCTGCGCGCCGCTCTCCGCCTTGATGTTCAGAAGCGCCTTCATCTCGTCATAGCGCGCCCGCTCCGCGCGGCGGTCGATGTGCTGCCGCCGGGCCGAGAGCGTGTGCTCGGACACAAACATATTCTCGAGGATGTTCATATCCGGAATGACGGAATTTTCCTTGCGGTTGGAGGGCAGCATGGACAGCCCCGCCTTCATCGCCTGATGCAGCGTGTGGCCGGACATCCGCTTTCCCTTCACGGTCATCGCGCCCGCCTCGATGGGGGACGCGCCGAACAGCCCCTGCATCAGCTCGCTGCTGCCCGCGCCCTGAAGGCCGGTGAGCGCCAGAATTTCGCCCTTTCGGACGGAAAACGAGACGTTTTCAAAGCCCACGCCGGTCAGCCGGTCGAGCGAAAGCACCTCGTCGCCCAGCGCCCGCGCGCGGTAAAGCCCGCGGTCAACGTAGCTCTCGCCCACCATGAGCCGCGCGATGGCCTCCGCGCCGGTATCGGCAATCGCGCCGCATTTGACAAACTCGCCGTTGCGCAGCACGGTATAGCGGTCGCACAGCGCGAAGATTTCCGGCATCTTGTGCGATATGAATATAAACGACTTGCCCTGATCGCGCAGCGAACGCAGTATGCCGAAGAGATGCTCGATCTCCTCGTTGCCCAGCGCCGTGGTCGGCTCGTCGAGTATGAGGAGCTTTGCGTCGAACAGAAGCGCCTTCGAGATTTCCAGCAGCTGCTTCTGCCCCATCTTCAGCTCTGAAACCAGCGCCGTCGGCTCGATGTCCACGCCCAGCTCGTCGAACAGGCTGCGGGCGCGTTCGATCATCGCGCGCTTTCTCAGCGTGCCGAAGCGGTTTGTGTACTCGCGGCGCAGGAAGAGGTTTTCGTAAACGCGCATCGTCGGGAACAGATTCAGCTCCTGATGCACAAAGGCAATGCCCATCCTCTCGCTCTCCGTCACGCTGGGCTGCGCGACGGCCCGACCGTCAAAGGCGATCTCGCCCGCGTCCATGGGCACAACGCCGGTGAGTATGTTCATCAGCGTCGATTTGCCCGCGCCGTTTTCGCCCAGCAGGGCATGGATTTCGCCCTTCTCGACGGACAGATTCACATTCTTGAGAACCGGCACGCCGTCAAAGGCCTTGCAGACGCCCCTCATGTCCAGTATATTCATAGCCACACTCCGTGAAAAAACGCGCCGCCGCGCCGGCCCTGAGCCGATCCGCGACGGCGCGTTCTCTATTCGTCAGACAGACATTCCCATCAGATGCCGATCGGAAGTCGATTAGAAGCCGATGTAATCCTTCACGTTCTCAGCAGTGACGATCTCAACCGGCACGACGTAATCCTGCGCCACTTCGTTGCCCGCCAGATAGTCGCTCATCAGCTTGACGGCGTCCTGGATCATCGCAGGGCTATAGGTGGCCACGGCCAGACCGCCGAAGTTGGCGGCCAGCTCGGCCTTGTCCTCGCCGCGGATGACGCTGTAGAGCGCCTCGGAGCCGCCGGCGGCAGAGATCACGATCTTGTTGTCCAGGATGGCCTTCTTGGTTTCGTCGTCAATGGCGGAACCCTCGAGAGCTTCCATGATGCCCAGCGCGAACTCGTCGTCCTGGGAGTAGAACCACTTGATGGAGGCGTTCTTGCTGTCGCTCATCAGGTTCTCAAAGTATTCCTTGGCCGCGGAACGGCTCCAGTTCATCGCGCCGCTGAAGGTCAGCTTGGCCAGATCGTCCTCGGTCCACTTGAGGTCGTCGGCGATCTTCTCGCCCTTGTACTCGGCCTCGCCCAGCAGATAGGACTTGAAGCCGTCGTCGCGGTTGGTGGTGACGGAGGAGGTGTCGCCCTCGAACACGACCACTTCGTCGCCGGGCTTCATGCCCTGCTCA
>SFOF01000087.1 GCA_004552515.1 Clostridiales bacterium | reverse complement strand
AGATCGACGCTCAGATTGTCGAAGAGCGCGTCATGCGCCATGAGCACGGCGCGTTTCGCCTCGTCGCAGGTGTGGATGCGCCCCAGCGCCCTGAGCAGGCGGTCGTCAAACGCCTGAACGCCGATGGACAGCCGGTTGATGCCCGCCGCCCTGTAGGCGCGCATTTTTTCGGGATCCAGCGTGCCGGGATTGGCCTCGCAGGTGATCTCCGCGCCGGGCGCGATGGAGAAGCGCTTCGCCGCCGCGTCCATCAGGCGCTTCATGTCGTCGCCGCCGAGCAGCGAGGGCGTGCCGCCGCCGAGAAACAGCGTATCGACGGTCAGATTTCCAAAGCGCGATACGGCCTCGTCCATCTCGCACTCGAGGCGATGCAGGTAATCCTCAATCCGGTCGGTTTTGTCCGGAAAGGACGTAAAATCGCAATAGAGGCACTTGCGCACGCAGAAGGGGATGTGAATATAGAGCGAAATGTGCTTCATAGCCCCTCCGTCACAGCATGGGCGCGACGAAATCCTGCGTCCTGGCGGTCAGCTCCACCCAGGCGGGGCGAAAGCCGCATTTTATGGCGTTGCGCACCGAGGCGACATTCGACCAGGCCGCGCAGTAGAAGGGAACCTTGCCGCGCTCGAGGGCATGAAGCGCCAGACGCGACGTGAGCGCCGAGGCCACGCCCTGTCCGCGATGGCCGCCGTCCACATCCACGCCGATCTGCCACATGGCGGGGCAGTCCTCGGACGCGCCGGCCAGGCCGATCAGCTCGCCGTGATCGTATGCACCCAGACACAGCCGGTCGAGCCTGCGCCGCTTTTCGCACAGCGCGTTGCTCCACTTTTCGGTATAGAGCGCGGCGAAATCGTCCGGCTGGAGCGCGCGGATCTCGTAGGGACAGTCCAGCGGGCGCAGCGCGTCCACATCGGGCAGGAAATACTCGGCCATGAAGCAGACGCACAGCCCGTGCGGGCGCAGCGCCTCGTTGAGCACCAGAAGCTGCGGCGTTTCAAAGCACTGCTCGGGGCGGTAGCGGCCGATATACTCTTCGACCGCAGCGGCGTACTGCGGCCGGGTCGAGGCGACGATGCCATGGCCATAGGTGACCAGATTGCAGTCGAAGGGCAGCGTCAGATAGGCGCGGGCGCGGTCGTCGCGGCGCGAATAGACGATTTTGTTTTTGCCCGAGAGCAGATCGGCGGGCGCGCAGTGCAGCTCGACGGCCGACTGATTGAGCGCAATATTGTAAATCTCGCGATTGGTCATAGACGCAAAACCTCGCTTATATTAAATGGAAGCCGTTTCGCTCGATGCGGGGGAATACAGGCGGACGCGCGGAAAAAGCGTTTCTTCCGCGCGCCTGCCGATGTGTGATCAGTCCATTTTCAGGACGGCCATGAAGGCCTCGCTGGGCACCTCGACCGAGCCGACCTGCCTCATGCGCTTTTTGCCTTCCTTCTGCTTTTCGAGCAGCTTTTTCTTTCGGGAGATGTCGCCGCCATAGCACTTGGCGAGCACGTCCTTGCGCAGCGCCTTGACCGTCTCGCGCGCGATGATCTTGCCGCCGATGGCCGCCTGAATCGGGATTTCGAACAGCTGGCGCGGGATGACGTCGCGCAGCTTCTCGGCTATGGAGCGGCCCCGGGCATAGGCGCGGTCGCGATGGACGATGATGGAGAGCGCGTCGCACATTTCGCCGTTGAGCAGTATGTCCAGCTTGACCAGATCGCTGCGCACATAGCCCTTCAGCTCGTAATCGAACGACGCGTAGCCGCGCGTGCGGCTCTTGAGCTGATCGAAGAAATCAAATATGACCTCGTTGAGCGGCAGGTCGTAATTGAGCAGCACGCGGCCGCCGTCGATATACTTCATGTCGCGGAAGGTGCCGCGCTTGTCCTGGCACAGCTCCATGATCGCGCCCACGAATTCCTGAGGCGTGATGACCTGCGCGTCGACGAACGGCTCCTCCATATAGTCGATTTCGGTCACGGGCGGCAGGTTGGTCGGGTTGTCGATGCTGATTTTCTCGCCGTCGGTCTTGATGACGTTGTAGACGACGCTGGGTGCCGTGGTGACCAGATCGAGATCGAACTCGCGCTCGAGCCGCTCCTGAATGATCTCCATGTGGAGCAGCCCCAGAAAGCCGCAGCGGAAGCCGTAGCCCAGCGCGACCGACGTTTCCGGCTCGAAGGAGAGCGCCGCGTCGTTCAGGCGCAGCTTGGCCAGCGCGTCCTTGAGCGTCTCGTAATTCGCGCCGTCGGCCGGATAGATGCCGCAGTACACCATGGGCAGCACCGGCTTGTAGCCGGGCAGCGGCTCGGCGGCGGGGCGGTCGTTATGGGTGATGGTGTCGCCCACGCGGATGTCGGCGATGTCCTTGATCGACGCGGCGATATAGCCCACCTCGCCGGCCGTCAGCACGCCCGTGGAATTGTAGCCGCCGGGGCGATAGGTGCCCACCTCGGTCACGTCAAACACGCGGCCGCCGGCCATCATGCGGATGGAATCGCCCACGCGCACCGTGCCGTGCTTGATGCGCACGGAGCTGATCGCGCCGCGGTAGTTGTCATAGTAGGAATCGAAGATCAGCGCCTGGAGCGGCGCGTCCGGATCGCCCTCGGGAGCGGGAACGTGCTGCGCGATGTCCTCCAGCACGTCCTCGATGCCGATGCCCTGCTTGGCGGAGATGAGCGGGCAGTTTTCCGCGTCCAGGCCGATTTCATCCTCGATTTCATGGCGGACGACCTCGGGCTGCGCGCTGGGCAGATCGATCTTGTTGACCACGGGCAGGATCTCGAGGTCGTGATCGAGCGCCATATACACGTTGGCCAGCGTCTGCGCCTCGATGCCCTGCGTCGCGTCCACCACCAGCACAGCGCCCTCGCAGGCGGCCAGCGCGCGGGACACCTCATAGGTGAAATCGACGTGGCCGGGGGTGTCGATCAGGTTGAACTCATAGGTCTTGCCGTCTCTGGCGGTATAGGGCAGGCGAATGGCCTTTGACTTGATGGTGATGCCGCGCTCGCGCTCCAGCTCCATCGAGTCGAGCACCTGCTCGGTCATGTCGCGCTGCGCCATGACGCCGGTGGCCTCGAGCAGACGGTCGGCCAGTGTGGATTTGCCATGGTCGATGTGCGCGATGATGCAGAAATTGCGGATGTTGTCCTGAAGCTTGCTTTGCATGGACGTGTGATCTCCTCTATATAAGCAGTTTGATGCGGGATAGGCATAATAATTCTTCATTATTTTACGCCGCCGTGCGCCGCGCGTCAATCGCCGTATTGTTATTTGTTGGGCGGCGTGCTATAATGACGAAAAAGAGCAATGAGGAGAAAAGAGCATGAGCACACTGGAGGAAAAGCTGACAGGGCGCGGCTTTATCGCGCATCACTTTGCGACGGGCGAGGAGGCGGCGCGGTTCGTTCTTGAGTCGATTCCCGCGGGCAGAAGCGTGGGGATCGGCGGCTCGATGACGGTTAAGGCGCTGCGGCTGGACGAGCGTCTGGCAGAAAAGGGCTGTCCCGTTTACTGGCACTGGACGGCGGACAATAAGCCGGAGGCGCTCAGACGCGCGCAGCAGGCGGACGTTTATCTTTCCTCGGCCAACGCCATCGACGAGGCGGGCGTGCTCTACAACATCGACGGCACGGGCAACCGCGTGAGCGCGCTCTCGTTCGGCCCGGGCGAGGTGTTCGTGATCGCGGGCGCAAACAAGCGGGTCGAGGGCGGTGAAGAGGCGGCGATCGAGCGCATCAAGACGCAGGCCTGCGGGAAAAACGCGCGCCGTCTGGGGCTGAACACGCCCTGCGCGAGGCTGAACCGCTGCGTGGGCGAGGGCGGCTGCGCGTCGCCGCAGAGGATGTGCAACGTCGTGCAGAAAATCGAGCGCGCGCCCGGCGGACGGGCGTTCCATGTCGTGCTGATCGACGAAACGCTGGGGTATTAGGAAAAAAACGGCGGCGGGGGCGGGCGGTCTGTCCGGCCCTCGATTCCGTTTGTCTTCCGGCGGCTTTGCGGGCGGCGGACTCTTGCGCGCCTTTCTTCCATCGTGTATAATGAAGCTGAGATTCGGCGGCTGAAGCCTTTGATTTTCCGGGGCGGTCTGAGCGCGCGGCAAGCGGGTTATCGACTGCCTGTTGAAACGCGCTTGCGGGGAGGAAAAAGCATGATTTATGATTATCTGTTCATCGGCGCGACGACGCTGGCCTGCGCCTGGGCCGAGGAAGCGGAAAGGGCGGGGCGGCGCTGCGCCGTGCTGGAGAGCGCCGGCCTTGTCGGCTATGACTATGCCGAAAGCTGGAGGGCCGATCCCGTTGATCGGGCAGACTGTCCGGACGAAGCGCGCGGCCTGCTGGACGAGCTGACGGCGCGCGGCGCGGTCAATGAACGCGGCGTGCTTCACCTGCCCGCGCTGGGGGCGGTGCTGGCCGGTCGACTGGCGCAGTGCGGCGCGGATCCGTTTTTCTTCAGCCGCGTCACGGGCATTGCGCGCGATGAGAGCGGCGCGTTCGATGTGACGGCGTTTTCGCTGGGCGGGGCGTATCATATCCGCGCGCGCCGGATCGTCGATACGACGGCGGACTTTGCGACGCGCCTGTTCTGGCGGCAGGACGCGCCCGAATGCGCCGCGACGCTTTCCTATGCGGTGCAGAGCGAGGCGCCCGTCGATGGCGTCGCCCCGCGCCCCGGCTGCTATGGCGAGGCGGCTTACGGCGATTTTCCGATGCTCCCCGGCGAGAGCGTGGCGGGCGCGTCGCGGCGGCTGATCGATCTGTGGCGCGCCGCGGAGGACGGCCGCGCGAAAATCGTGCATATCGCGGCTTATCCGTCGGTTCGATCGAGCGAGAGAGCGCGCTTTTTCGCGGCGGACGCGGCGTGGGTTCCGTCTCAGGCCTATGGCGAGCCGCTTGAAGCCTGGGCGGCGGGCGCGTCCCTTGCGCGGTCGGCGGTCTGGGGCGCTGAAGCGGCGCGGCCCGCTGTGCCGGAGGAAATCCGCGACGCGGACGTGGACGTGCTGGTCGCGGGCCTGGGCACGGCGGGCGCTGTGGCGGCGGTTTACGCGGCGGCGCGCGGACTGAGCGTGCTGGGCGTTGAAAATCTGTCCGTTCCGGGCGGCGCGGCGACGGCCGGCTCGGTGTTCAACTATTATCAGGGCGAACGCAAGAGCGGCTTTTATCGCGAAATCGACCGCTATCAGGCGGCGTGCCGGGACGTGCTGGCGGCGCATCCCACGAACGGCGGCGGTTCGCTGGCCAAAATGTACGCGCTGGAACGGGCGCTTGACGAGGGCGGCGTAAGGCGCGTTTATAACGCGATGGTCACGGAGGCGCTGACCGATGGCGAAAGGACGGCTGTGGGCGCGCGCTACTGGGCGGCGGACGGCGTACACGTCGTTTACGCCAAACAGATCATCGACGCGACGGCGGACGGCGTGCTCTGCCGCGCGGCGGGCTGCGAAATGCAGAAGGGGCGCGGCGCGGATGGCCTGTTCATGCCCTTCTCGAGCGTGGTCAATCTCTATGATCCCGCGTCGGGCGTGTTCGGCTTTTCGTATACCGACTGCGGCGTTGTGGATCAGTATGACGCGCGCGCGTTCGGGCGGGCGATAGTGAATGCCGCGTCCGATCGATTCCACCGGCTCGACTGCTACCGGCCGGAAAAGGACGGGCGCGTATACATGGGCACGGCGATGCTGACCGGCCTGCGCGAGGGCGAGCGCATCGCCGGCGAGGAAACGGCGCGCCTGAGCGACGCGCTAAACGGCGTCTACACCGATCATCCCATGTTCTATATGTACTCGAACATCGACGGCCACAGCAAGGATTTCGCCTTCGAGGAGCCGGTTCTGCGCGACTGGTTTTCGATCGCGGGGATGTGGGGCTGGAATCTGAAGATTCCGCTGCCGGCGGGCATACTGATTCCCAGGGGCTGGAACGGCCTGCTTGCGGCGGGGCGGCACGTCTCGTGCGACCACAGCCTGTCCTACGGCCTGCGCATGATGGACGATATGGCGCGCTGCGCCGAGGCGGCTGTGCTGCTGGCCGAATACAGCATAAGGAGCGGAAAGAGCGCGCGCACAATGCCGTATGAAGATCTGCGCGCGGGTATGCTGCGCTACGGCGCGCTGAAGGCGGATGACAGACCGGCGCTCGAGCGGCAGCCCATCGCCGAGAGCTTCAGCGCGGAAGGCACGCCCTGGCTGACCGATGAAGGCGAGATCCGCGCGGGGCTTGAGAGCGAGCAGTGCGGCTATGCGCTCTGGTCGGCGCGGCAGAGGGGCGCGGCGTTCCGCGAGACGCTGGCGGGCTGGCTGAAGGCGGGCGGCGAACGGCTGGCGGTCAACGCGGCGCTGGCGCTTTCGCTGAATGGCTTTGACGACGGCGCGGACGTGCTGCTGCGTGCGCTGGACGATCGCAGCGGCTATATTCCCTCCACCAGCAAGATGTATGTGCCGCCGCGGGTCATGGCCGTGATGCTGGCCTGCGGTCGTCTGGGGCTGCGCGCTGCGGCCGAACGGCTGACGGCGTACTTCGAGCATCCCGAGAGCACGGACGATATGCCCATCGGCCGTCCGTATATCTTCGACAACCGGGAGGACGTGCGCTTCCAGTTCAGGAGCCACGCGTTCGCGGCGCTCATGGAGCTGCTGGAGCGCTGCCCGGATCTCGAGGCGAGTCTGCTGCCCCGGATGAGGGCCGTGCTGGCCGATCCCGCCTTTGAGATGTCCTCGACGATGATGAACGACAGCCGGCTTCGCGAGAATCTGACCGATACGGCGCGCGGGATCTGGAACGCGCGCTATCCCGAGCTGTGCGTGTGAGCGGAGGGGGCGTTTTGCCATGAAGGTGACTGCACCGGCGCATTACGCGCTGTTTCATTGCCTGGCCGGCGCGTGTCCGGACACCTGCTGCGTGGGCTGGGAGGTCGTGGTCGATGAGGAAAGCGCGCGGCGCTATCGCGGCGTGGACGGGGCGCTGGGCGAGAGGCTGCGCGCGGCGCTCGAGACGACCGACGGCGAGTATAATTTTCATTTAAGCGACGGGCGCTGTCCGTTTTTGAACGGCGAGAACCTGTGTGATATTCATTCGGCGCTGGGCGAGGACGCGCTGTGCCGAACCTGCCGCCGGTTTCCGCGCTTTGAGCATGATTACGGCGCGGTGCGCGAGCGGGGGCTGTCGCTTTCCTGCCCGGAGGCGGCGCGGCTCATCATGGGCGCGGAACGCATCGCGTTTGAGACGCATGAGGACGCGTCGCTCGAGGTTCAGCCCAACGACATCGACGCGTCGCTCTATCTGGAGCTGCGGGCGCTGCGGCGCGCGCTGATTGCGTTGGCGCAGAACCGCGGCCATAGCATCGGCGAACGGATGGCGCTCTGCCTTCAGCTGGCGGCGGAGGCCCAGAAGCGGTTGGACGCGGGCGAGGCCGTCGAGAGCCTCTGCGCGGCCTATCGAGACGCGGGCGTTCGCCGTGAAGGGCTGGAGAAAGCGCGGAGAATGACCGCGGGCGGCCGCGATGCGGAGCTGATCTGGCGGGACTGGCTTGACGATCTGTCGGCACTCGAGCGGCTGACCGGCCAGTGGGGCGGCGTGCTGGCGGGCGCGTATGCGGCGCGTGGGGAAGCGGGGCCGGACGGCGAATACGAAAACCTGCTGGTCTACTATCTCTATCGCTATTTTCTGGAGAGCGTGTTCGACGGCGCGGCCTGTCGCTCGGTCAAGCTGGCGGTCCTGAGCGTCGCGCTGATCCGCCGGCTGCACCGCGCGGAAAGGGACGCGGACAGGGCGCGGCGCACGGAGCTGGCGCGGCTGTATTCGCGGGAGATTGAACATTCTCAGGAGAATCTGGACGCGGTCTGGGCGATGCTGGGCGATGTGAATCGCGGCGGAAGGCGCTGGCTGCTGAAAATGTGCCTGTAGTTTTGTGTGGGAATTGTGCATATTTTTTGAGCCGTCCATGGACAGAGGGACGGCTCCTATTGTAAAATGGGAGCGTAGGGTCTATTTCGATAAGGAAACGGGCGGAAACGCGCGATGCGCTTCGTTCGGGATTACCGGCTGACGATCCCCGCGGGGCGCGACATGATGCAGATCGGCTATATCGTTCAGGGCGCGGCCCGGCGCGTCTGCGAGGGAAGGGCGGAGCAGATCGTTCCGCAGGGGCATCTGTGCGCGTTCATGTACGACGCGCCCTGCCGCATGAGCAGCGACGCGCCGGTTCACAGCCACTGGACGGTCAGCTTTTCGGCGCGCATCGACGCGATTCCCATCGGCGAGGCGGAGGCGGCGGCGTTCGAGACGCGGCGCGAGGAAAACGGCGCGCTGACGCTCGTCATGCCGGAAAGCTGCGACGGGCAGCTGGCGCCGGGCGGATCGCAGACCATTCGGGAGATCATCCGCGTGTTTTCGGCGGGCGAGGGCGCGTGGCGCGTAAGGTGCGCCTCGCTCATACTGGCGCTCCTGTCGGAAATGAGCGACGCGGCGGTGCGCATGGCGCAGCTGAGATGGCCGGACAGCCTGCCGCCCTCGGGCGAGAGGTATGTGCGCCGCGCCCGGGCGTATATCGCCGAGCATCTCTCAGAGCCGCTTTCGACGCGCGTCATCGCCGCGCAGCTGAACATCAGCGAGGGCTATCTGGCCAATCTGTTTGCGAAAAACGCCGGCATGAGCGTTACGGAGGCCGTCGCCGAGGCGCGCATCCGGCGCGTGCGGCTGCTGATGGACACGAGCGGATTGTCGCTCAAGGAGGCGGGGCGCGCGGCCGGATTGGAGGACGAACACTATCTGTCAAGGCAATTCAAGCGCTATACGGGCATGAGCGCGCGCCAGTATCGCGCCGCGCACGTCCATTTTGAGGAGGAAAAGTCATGAAGTATCTGGAAGCGCTCCGGCGGGAGATGAACGCCCGCCCCGATACCAGCGGACGGCTGATGCGCGACGTCTATATGGCGCGCGGCTATGCGGCGCACATGGACGATGAAAACGCCATTGCGCGCGCCTATGCGATCGAGTCGCTCTTTGAGGACTGCCCCAAGCGCGTCTATGAAAGCGATCTGATCCTCGGTTCGATGGCCGATATGGTCGCGTTTGAGGGCGAGTACGACGAGGCCGGGTATAAGTGGGCGCGCTCGATCGTCTCCAGCTATGGCGAGAGGACGTTCATCACAAACAGCGACCACTACGCGCCCGACTATGAGACATTCCTGCGGGAGGGCGTGGACGGCACGCTCGAGCGCATTGACCGCTCCATGAAGGCGCATGAGGACGATCATGACGCGCAGATCTTTCTGGAATCCGCCGCCATCGCCATGCGGGCGTTTTCGCGCTTCATAGAAGGCTTTGCCGCCGAGGCGAGAACGAAGGGGCTGGATCAGGCCGCCGCCGTGTGCGAAAGGGTGGCTCACGCCGCGCCGGAGACGTTCCGGGAGGCGCTTCAGCTGATGTGGCTGGTTCACACGGCGTTTCTGTGCGAGGGGCGCTACGCCATGGCGATCGGCCGCATGGATCAGTTCCTCTATCCTTATTATAAGCGCGATGCGGACGCGGGGCGGCTCACGCCGGACGAGGCCTGCGAGCTGGTCGCCTGCACGCTGTACAAGATCGGCGAGCGGCGGCTCATGGGCGCGGACGACGTGGTGAACATCTCCATCGGCGGCGTGACGAAGACGGGCGAGAACGCGCTGAACGAGCTGTCCTATATCATCCTCCACGCCGTGGGCGCCTGCAACATTCCGGGGCCGAATCTGTCGGCGCGCATCCATTCGGGCATCCCGGAGGATTTCCTCGACGCGTGTTTGCAGGTCATCGGTACGGGGCTGGGCTATCCCGCGCTCATGAACGACGAGGTGAATATTCCGGCGCTCGCGCGGCACGGCTACGCCCTCGAGGACGCGCGCAATTACTGCATGGTGGGCTGCATTGAAAACTTCATTCAGGGGATGCAGCCGCCGTGGTCGGACGGGCGCTACAACGTGCCCAAGTATATCGAGCTGGCGCTCAATCGCGGCGCGTGTATGCAGACCGGCGTGAAGATGGGGCCGGACACCGGCGACATCGCGTCGTTTGAGACGATGGATGACTTCATGCGCGCCTTCGAGACGCAGATGCGCTTCGGCGCGGCGGAATACATGATGCGCTTCCGCAACGAAAACGAGCGCTACGACCGCAAAAAGTACATATCGCCCTTCCTGAGCTGCTTCTGCCGCGACTGCATCGGCCGGGGCCGGGACATCAACGACGGCGGCGCGGTCTATCCGTCCGTTCACGGCGCGGCCTGTATGGGCATCGGTACGGTGGCGGACAGTCTGGCGGCGATCGAAAAGCTGGTCTACGTCGATCATCGCATGACGCTGGAAGAGCTGCGCGATATTCTGGCGGCGAATTTCGAGGGGCACGGCGCGGAGCGGCGGCTGATGCTGGACGCGCCCAAATACGGCAACGGCGACGACTTCGTGGACAAATACGCCGTGTGGTATGTCAAAAAGACCGACGAGATCTTCAGCCGCTATCGCACCTGGGACGGCGGCGCGATCTATACGGGCATCGCCTCGAACACGTCGAACATCCCCGCCGGGCGCGAGGTGGCGGCCACGCCGGACGGCCGGGAAAACGGCGAGCCGATGAGCGACGCGGCCTCGCCCATGCACGGGCGCGATCACGCCGGCCCCACGGCGGTAGTGCTCTCGGTCACGAAGCCGGATTACCGGCTGGTGTCCTGCGGCACGGTGCTCAACCAGAAGTTCAGCCCCTCGATGTTCACGGACGAGGAAAAGCGCGGCCGCCTGCGCGCGCTCATCCGCGCCTATTTCGCGCGCGGCGGGCAGGAGATGCAGATCAACTCGGTCTCGCGCGAGACGCTGATCGACGCGATGAACCATCCCGCAGGCTATGAGAGCATGGTCGTGCGCGTGTCGGGCTTCAGCGCGTATTATACGGCGCTGGGCCGCGACGTGCAGGAGGACATTCTCAAGCGCACAGAGCATGAGTGAGGTCGTGCGCGCGAACGGCTTGCGGCGTTGGGATTCAGCCGCGTTCCGCCGTGCCCGCGGAAATGGGAAGCGAGCGGAGTACGGAAGCGCGCCGCCCGG